>NZ_JAHGAH010001039.1:0-502 GCF_030248475.1 Vibrio sp. D173a | reverse complement strand
TTGCGTACTACTTGGTGGTGACGGCCTCAACGGTGGGTTATGGTGATTTGTCACCGACCACTGAATCTGGGCAGTGGGTAGTGATCTTATTTGTCATCCCTGGAGGTTTGAGCCTTTTCGCTGCCTTACTCGGTAAAGTAGCGACGGAAGGTGTCGAGTATTGGCGAGCTGGACTATTGGGAAAAAGGAGAATTCGAGGGGAAAACCACATTTTGATGCTAGGTTGGAACGAGCAAAGAACCATACATCTCATTCGTATGTTGCAACACGAAGAGACGGGTAAACGACCTATCGTTTTATGTACGCGCTCTGTATTCTGATCGATAACCCAGAAGACGATATCACTCTATCGGCGGCTCTCTATTGTGCCAACCGTCATCCTGATGCTCACTTGTTGGTTTACTTTAAAGACGAAGCCTTGAGTGATTTACTCCATAAGCACTGTCCAAACTCAGAGTGTATTCCGGCGGTGGGTGCCGAGATGCTTGCTAAGGCGGCGGTC
>NZ_JAHGAH010001038.1:0-770 GCF_030248475.1 Vibrio sp. D173a | reverse complement strand
CTCCAAGCATAAGGAAGGTTAATGTCACTACGATGACAGTCGCCAGTGCTTTGATAGCATCCAATCGCGCCAACCAATCTTCATCAAGACGCACATCTGTTACTGACGGCTGGCCTTTGACTTGTTCAGCGAGTGCTTTTATTTCTGAGTCTGTTCCAACGCTTGGGGTAATAATGAGTACACCCGGTAGTGAGTAATCATCAAGAATCGTCAGTGCGTCATTAAAACCCGAGTATTGGCTAAGATCCGCCAACCCTTGCTGTGGTGAGATATATTCGACTAGCTCTACGTCAGGCCAACTCTCTATCTCATCCTTCATCACCATCACTCTTGGCTCAGGGATGCCCTCTTCTATATAAGCACTCACCTGAGATGGGCTCGCGACATCTTGCGCAGCTTCACCCACGTTTTTACCCAGCAGGTATAAACACGCTGGCATCGCTAATGCCATCGAAATGACAGCCAATGTCAGAAGGTTGCCGAGTGGGCGTTGCCATAATTGTGATAGTGAAGATTTCGCTTGCTTCCAATGCACCACTAAGAAGCCATCACTTGCTGCACGGTTGTTCGCGCGTTTTGGCTTGGCCTTTTTAAGACGCCTATTAACGGCCATAGTCTTCTACCTCACTCAAGAAGCCCTGATTTAGCTCGAAATGTCGATATTGTGGGCGAGTGTTTACTAACCCCACATCGTGCGTAGCTAAAAGGATGGTTACGCCAGCTCGGTTAAACTCTTCAAACAGGCGTAACACACGATTGGATAATTCAGG
>NZ_JAHGAH010001037.1:0-646 GCF_030248475.1 Vibrio sp. D173a | reverse complement strand
ACCAAACTGTCATTCAAGCCGTGGGAAAGGGTAATCTCTGACGTTCGTCTCGTTCCAAAAATGATCATGCTGATGGTATTCAGTACCGTGTTGATCATTGCTAAGCAGTTGTGGGATGCCAGCACATTCTACGATTCACTGCTAGCAGTAACGAACAACGCACAAGTAGCGCAAGAACACTATGAAACGTACCTAGTACAAGTGGCTTGGCAGCACGGCTTGATGATTGTGGCCTTTTTGGGTCTTTTTCTGACAGCAGCACGTGTAATGCTGCGTCAAACGCAATACCTGAGCGATGCAATCAAACCCATGGCAGATAAGAATCTGTCGGTCCCAATTCACATGGATTGTAAAGATGAATACGGCGATGTGGCGCGTGAGCTAGAGAGAACCCGTGTTCAACTTAACGACATGATCAAAACGCAAGTTGCCTCTTCTGATGAGTTATTCACGTTGACTGAGGTGATGACTATTAGCATGTCTGAGACCAAAGAGTCAGCGCAGGAAGAGTTCAACGAGATCGATCAACTGGCAACTGCGATGAGCGAGATGACGTCAACCGTTCAAACGGTGGCAGAGCACGCACAGAATGCATCGTCACTCACTGAGCAAGCCTCAGGTCAGGCTCTAACGGGTCAGAAGTTTG
>NZ_JAHGAH010001036.1:0-811 GCF_030248475.1 Vibrio sp. D173a | reverse complement strand
CAGAAAATGCCTTGGTGTTCGGCAGCAAAAAGGATTACCACCAACATGCAGAGCCGTTGGGAGACGGGCCACTTCAAAAGCAAATCGGTGAATTAGCCAAGCAGCATCGTGTTTGGATTGTTGTCGGCAGTATGCCCATCAAGAGGGTGACTGGGGTGACGACAACCTCATTGGTCATCGATGATTTCGGTACGGTTGTCGCCCATTATGACAAACTGCATATGTTTGACGTAGATGTGGCTGACGCACACAAGTGTTATCGCGAATCGGATATTTTTACGCCCGGTGATCGCGTCGTCACTGCTGAGACACCTTTTGGTCGCTTAGGTTTGAGTATTTGCTATGATGTGCGCTTTCCGCACCTCTACTCTGAATTAAGAAAGCAGGGCGCACAGATTATTGTCGTACCGGCGGCATTTACTGCTGTGACGGGCGAGGCGCATTGGGAAGCGTTATTACGCTGCCGAGCCATTGAAACACAATCTTGGGTCGTCGCGGTTGGACAGGGCGGGAAGCACCCTTGTCAGCGAGAGACCTGGGGACATTCCATGGTGATTGACCCATGGGGGAGAGTGGTGGCACAACTAGGTCAAGAGCCGAAGAGCATGGTTGTCGAACTCGATACCAAAAGTTGTGAGCCTATTAGACAGAATATGCCAATCGTTCAACACTCTCGATTTTCGAATCAATTTTAATTAAAAATAAGAGCCATTTATGAGCATCAATCAAATTGAAGAAGCGCTACTTAACCCGACAGGGCTTACGGAGCAAAATATCGCAGATACATTGGCGAGCATTGCTACCCGCCAAA
>NZ_JAHGAH010001035.1:0-583 GCF_030248475.1 Vibrio sp. D173a | reverse complement strand
CAAGATGATGCGTTTGCGCTGTTTGCAGAAACTAAACGTCAGCTCGATGGCTATTTTTCTGGAAAGCTGAACAACTTCTCAATCCCAGTCGCAGCAGAGGGAACGCCATTTCAGCAGTCGGTTTGGCAAGCCTTAATGCGTATTCCTTTTGGGGAGACATGGAGTTACCAGCAGCTTGCTGATGAGATTGGTAATCCTAAAGCGGTCAGGGCGGTGGGGTTGGCAAATGGAAAAAATCCGGTTTCCATCATAGTACCGTGTCATCGCGTGATCGGTAAAAACGGTAAACTGACAGGTTATGCGGGTGGTGTTGAGAGAAAGTCAGCATTGCTGAAATTAGAAAGTGATCTATCAATTAGTTGAATAAATGCTCTTATTGTTTTCTGGTATTTCTATAATTCCCTGCTTATCATTTACAAATTACAGAAGAAATATAAAAGCAGAAAACCTCTATGAACCGACAAATGATGACGGTGATCGGGTGTAGCAGCGTTTTATTGACTGGGTGTTTGAGTGAGACAACGAAACCATTTGAGGTTCCTCAACTGGTTCTATTCAGTGGCATGTATGAAAACCCAGAGAA
>NZ_JAHGAH010001034.1:0-662 GCF_030248475.1 Vibrio sp. D173a | reverse complement strand
CAGTTTAAATCGATCAACTTCATGCGTGGTCGCTCGATTCAAAACGCCTTCGTGTTGCTTGATGAGTGCCAAAACGTCACCGCCTCGCAGATTAAAACCATCATTACTCGCTGTGGTGAGGGTACCAAGATTGTCTGTTCGGGTAACCTAGCGCAGATCGACTCTTCCTACCTAACCCCAGTCACCTCTGGCTTGACCTACATGGTCGAGCGTTTCAAAGACTTCGAAGGCAGCGCCAATATCCACCTCAATGGCGTTGTACGAAGCCGTTTGGCCGAGTTTGCTGAAGAGAATATGTAGTTCTAAACCTAACTAACAAATACGAAAAAGCGCCTCACGAGAAGGCGCTTTCTTTATTCATCAGGTGAGCCGAGGTTACTCAGTACCACCGACAGTCAGTTAGTCTAGCTTCAACGTTGGCTGACCAACACCTACTGGTACACTTTGACCTGCTTTACCACACACACCTACACCACGGTCAATGCTTAGGTCATTACCGACCATAGATACTTGCTGCATCGCTTCGATACCAGAGCCAATCAATGTTGCGCCCTTCACTGGGTGAGTGATTTTGCCGTTTTCAATCATGTACGCTTCAGAAGCCGAGAATACAAACTTACCTGAAGTAATATCAACCTGACCGCCACCGAAGTTTGGAGCAT
>NZ_JAHGAH010001033.1:0-690 GCF_030248475.1 Vibrio sp. D173a | reverse complement strand
TCACTTATCAACAATAAGACAAGTTGATGGCGAAAAGGCATAAAAAAACCTCCAATAAGGAGGTTCGATATCGCTTAAGCGGCTTGTTGTACGCTTTCTTGTTCAACGAGGAAGCCGTCTAATTTTACTTCCCAGCCATAACTTGCGTATTCATTTGCAAGTGCTTGTGCGACGTCTTTTGATACGGTTGCTCGAGTCCATAAGCCAATGCCGTAAGGTTTGTATGCGATTTCTTGTGTTTTCATAAATAGAGTCATCCTTTCTCTCTGTGTCATCTATTATTCACACAGCCCTCAGTAGATACTTTTCTCTATAGCTCAACTTATTTGTTAAAAAGGTCATTTTTATAACACAATATTAACAGTCTGAAACAGGATTTATAAGTTGCCGGTATGTGATTTATTCTTTATATCTTTCATGTAAATATAGTGTTGTCGACCTGTTTTAAAATCTGTGAACTTTGTTTTGCAAGTTTTCGCTAAGCATAGAATATACTCTTCACATATTGAGCCTGTTTATAGAGATGTTATGCCTCAACACCAATTAGATCGTATCGATAAAGAGATACTGCGAATCTTACATATGAAAGGTCGACTGCCGGTCGTGGAATTGGCAAAGCAGGTCAACCTTACCACTTCCCCTTGTTCGGATCGTTTAAAGCGCCTAGAGAAAGAGGGCTACATCACCGGT
>NZ_JAHGAH010001032.1:0-782 GCF_030248475.1 Vibrio sp. D173a | reverse complement strand
AAATGATTTGCCTGCGACTCGTTTGGGCCGGAATCTCGGATTAGCAGCAATGGATAACATCTCACCATTAAAAGCCCCTTTACTGCGTCATACGCTCGGCTTGGTTGAGAGATAAGGTAGATAATAATGATGCAAAGTGTTGATATCGCTATTGTTGGCGGTGGCATGGTTGGTTTGGCATTAGCCGCAGCGTTAAAAGACAGTGAGCTGCGAGTTGCTGTTATTGAAGGCAAAGCGCCGAGTGAAGGCCTTAATGAATTGCCAGATGTCCGAGTGTCGGCGTTTAGCCGTTCAAGCGAAGTGATCTTACGTAACCTTGGCGCTTGGCAGGGCATTGAACAGCGACGTGCAGCGCCATATCAGGCGATGGAAGTGTGGGAGCAGGACAGCTTCGCGCGTATAGAGTTCGATTCTACTCGTCTGGCTCAGCCTAACCTCGGTCATATTGTTGAGAACCGAGTTATTCAGCTCGCGCTATTAGAGCAAGTGAAGAAGCAAGACAATGTTCGCCTGTATATGCCAGCAACATGCAGCTCTTTAGCTATTGGTGAGAGCGAGGCGTGGCTAACCCTAGATAATGGACAAGCGTTGACAGCGAAACTGGTGGTCGGCGCTGATGGTGCAAACTCTTGGGTGCGCAGACAGCAAGACATTCCACTGACGCATTGGGATTACGGCCATAGTGCAATCGTGGCAAACATTCGTACTGAATCTGCGCATGAGAGTGTAGCTCGTCAAATCTTTACTCCTCAAGGTCCTCTGGCTTTCTTGCCAATGCAGTC
>NZ_JAHGAH010001031.1:0-894 GCF_030248475.1 Vibrio sp. D173a | reverse complement strand
ACAATTTAATCCATACTTATCAGCAACTTAAAAAGTTGGCACAAGCGATGCAGTACAGACCTTAGAAACATTCATAGAAGGTAGTATCGTTATGACAATTCACGTTAAATCAAATGTCCATTGGGTTGGTATTCACGACTGGGAAACAGAGCACTTCCACGGCAAAGAGTACCATATGAATAAAGGGACAAGTTACAACTCATACTTGATTCGTGAAGAGAAGACTGTGCTGGTTGATACTGTAGACCACAGATTTACTGATCAATTCCTCGCAAACCTAGAGATGGAGATCGACCTTAATGAGATCGACTACATCATCTGCCAGCACGCCGAAGAAGATCACTCTGGGGCACTCGCGGCACTGTTAGCTAAAATCCCTAACACACCTGTTTATTGTACTGAAGCGGGCGTTAACTCCATCGTTGGTCATCACCACCAGCCTGACTGGAACTTCCGTACAGTCAAAACCGGTGACACTCTCGATATAGGTAATGGCAAACAGCTTATCTTTGTTGAAATGAAAATGCTCCACTGGCCAGACTCGATGGCAACTTATCTCACTGGTGATGAGGTGCTATTTAGTAATGATGCCTTTGGTCAGCACTACTGTGACGAACGCCTATTCAACGACCAACTCGATCAAGTAGAACTGCATGAACAGTGTTTACGCTACTTCTCGAACATCCTGACGCCGTTCGCTCCACTGGTAAAAGCTAAAATTGAGGAAGTATTGAGCTTAGGTGTGCCGATCGATGTGATCGCCACTTCACACGGCTGTATTTGGCGTGATAACGCGACTCAGATCGTCGAGCAATATTATGAGTGGTCGAAAGCGTACAAAGAAGATCGCATCACTATCGTCTACGACACCATGTCGAACAACACTCGAATGAT
>NZ_JAHGAH010001030.1:0-812 GCF_030248475.1 Vibrio sp. D173a | reverse complement strand
ACTCAGCGTCTTGCACATGTTGGTGTTACGCAAGTGTTTGATTGTAATCTATGTACCTTTGCGGATTCTGATAACTTTTACTCTTATCGCCGTGATGGAGTCACTGGACGTCAAGCGACCTTTATCTGGTTAGACTAATCGTAAAAACAGTGAACTTTCTGCGTGATAGTTCACTCCTTTCCCCTTGAAAATCCCCGATACCGTATCCATCTTCTATTCATAAGATAAACATATCTATAAGTAGGAAGGTTGGAATGCGTCTCGATCGATTCACCAGTAAATTTCAAATTGCGATATCTGATGCTCAGTCTCTCGCATTAGGTCGTGATCACCAATATATCGAACCGGTACACCTAATGGTGTCACTGTTAAATCAAGATGGTAGTGCGATTCGTCCATTGCTTACCATGTTGAATATTGATGTGGTTCAGCTGCGCTCTAAATTGAGTGAGATCCTTGATCGCGTGCCAAAAGTGAGTGGTATCGGAGGTGATGTACAGTTATCAAGTGCGATGGGCACCTTGTTCAATCTATGTGACAAGGTGGCTCAAAAACGTCAAGACACCTACATCTCTTCAGAGATCTTCCTACTTGCTGCAATCGAAGACCGTGGCCCTCTAGGTAACTTGCTAAAAGAGCTGGGTTTAACAGAGCAAAAGCTTTCTCAAGCGATTGAGCAGATCCGTGGTGGTCAAAAAGTCGATGACCCGAATGCTGAAGACAAACGCCAAGCTTTGGAGAAGTTTCCGGTAGACCTTACCGAGCGTGCAGAGCAAGGTAAGCTCGATCCTGTAATTGGCCGTGATGACGAA
>NZ_JAHGAH010000103.1:0-1672 GCF_030248475.1 Vibrio sp. D173a | reverse complement strand
CGTCTTATTGCCAAACGAATTGAAGATATGGGATTGGACTAATTTTTCCTAGAATCCAAATAGCAAAAAGCCGGGTGATGACCTGTCTCTTATACACAAATCCCCAAGCTTATAGCTTGGGGATTTTTTTTGAACTCTTTCAAGTGTGTGTGATCTGATCACTTAGCAATCCTTACTGAAACACTAAGATGACACACTCAGACGCTAAACTTTGGGCACAAGAACAATTTGGACAAGCACAACTTAAAGACCCTCGAAGAACACAACGCCTCATCAGCTTAGCGACTTCTATTGCTAATCAACCAGGAGTCTCCGTGGCTAAACTTCCTTTTTCTCCCGCCGATATGGAAGGTGCATATCGCTTTATCCGCAATGAAAACATCAATGCAGAAGACATCGCTGAAGCAGGTTTTCAATCAACGGTATCTCGAGCTAACGAGCATAAGGAATTACTCGCGCTTGAAGATACAACAACGCTCAGCTTTTCGCATCGAAGTATCAAAGAAGAACTCGGGCATACTAATCAAGGCGATAGAACTCGAGCTCTCCACGTACATTCGACGTTACTTTTTGCACCACAAAGCCAAACCATTGTTGGTCTGATAGAGCAGCAACGATGGAGCCGAGATATTACCAAGCGTGGGCAAAAGCACCAACACGCGACTCGTCCTTATAAGGAGAAAGAGAGTTACAAGTGGGAGCAAGCCTCTCGCCGTGTCGTTGAACGCCTAGGGGATAAAATGTTAGATGTTATCTCGGTCTGTGACCGAGAAGCTGACCTATTCGAATACTTAACTTATAAGCGTCAACATCAGCAGCGTTTTGTCGTTCGCTCAATGCAAAGTCGTTGTCTAGAAGAGCATGCTCAAAAGCTTTACGACTATGCGCAAGCGTTACCAAGCGTCGAGACAAAAGCGCTTACCATCCCCCAAAAAGGAGGGAGAAAAGCGAGAGATGTAAAGCTTGATGTTAAATATGGTCAGGTGACATTAAAGGCTCCGGCAAACAAAAAAGAGCACGCAGGCATACCTGTTTATTATGTTGGTTGTCTTGAGCAAGGGACATCAAAAGACAAGTTAGCATGGCACCTCTTGACGTCGGAGCCAATAAACAACGTTGAAGATGCCATGAGAATTATCGGTTATTACGAGCGCCGATGGCTGATTGAAGATTTCCATAAAGTCTGGAAAAGTGAAGGGACAGATGTGGAGTCACTCAGGCTACAAAGTAAAGATAACTTAGAGAGATTAAGTGTCATCTATGCCTTTGTTGCTACGCGTTTATTGGCATTACGCTTCATGAAAGAAGTTGATGAGCTAACGAAAGAAAGTTGTGAAAAGGTATTGGGCCAAAAAGCTTGGAAGCTACTATGGTTGAAACTAGAAAGTAAGACGTTACCTAAAGAAGTGCCCGATATGGGTTGGGCGTACAAAAATCTCGCTAAATTAGGCGGTTGGAAAGATACCAAAAGGACGGGTAGAGCTTCAATAAAGGTGCTTTGGGAAGGATGGTTTAAACTACAAACCATCCTTGAGGGCTACGAACTCGCAATGTCTCTTGATCACTAGACTTGTGATCAAGAGACAGCTCATTAGAGAGGGTTTTTTTATCCCGCCACTAACGTATTATTTTTATTTAAGAGAAATAATACATTCGATAAGCCTCCATATAT
>NZ_JAHGAH010001029.1:0-935 GCF_030248475.1 Vibrio sp. D173a | reverse complement strand
AGTTTAATAAACGTTTTCCTGATGTTCATGTAGTGGTCTCTAGTGATGAAAATTTAGAGACCCGCATGGCTGCTGGTGATTTACCAAACTTATATGCAGGTGTTTTTGGTTATCAGCCAGCCAAATACGCAAAAATGGGCAAGCTTGCTTATTTTGGCCAGTTTGATGGTTATCAAGACTTGGTGGAGCGTATCGACCCTGTCTTTATGCGTAAGAACTTTGGTCGTACCTATTATATACCTTGGCATGTGACCACTCAGTTGATGATTTATAATAAGGAGCTGTTCAGAGAAGCAGGGCTCGATCCCGAACAACCACCGAAAACGTGGCAAGAGTTTATTGTAGCTGCTGAGAAAATAAGCCAGCTTCCAAATCGTAGTGCTGGTAGCCCAGTGTATGGGACAGTATTTTGGAATGATGTGCTATCGACGGGCAGTTGGTATTGGGGGATGCTTGCTCAGCTGTATTATAACTTTAACCAAGGTGAGTACACACTGCTTAACCGGTTCGGTACACATCCGATTTTTGATAAACCAGAAGCGAATATGGCCCAGTTCCTTGACACCATGCAACAGGCTCAGCAATTTGCGCCATTAACCTTGGAAAAGAGCATCTTTTCTCGCAGCATTGGTATGTGGCCACAGTTTGGTTTTGGTTGGAAAGCAAACTTAACGGAAGCAGCAGGTAAACCTATGGTTATTGGTGACGATGTTGGCTTAGCTCCTATTCCAACGCTGAATGACGGTGATACCTCTTATTCAACGCTCGATGGCCGTGCTCTAATGATATTCAAAAATGACCCTAATATTGAACAGCTAAGCTGGGAGTTTGTTCAGTTATTAATGAACGATGAGTTTAACCACAAAGCCAATGTCGAACTGGGTCAGCTTCCTAGCCTGATTTCGATTAAAGATCGTGAATATTATCAAAGTAAT
>NZ_JAHGAH010001028.1:0-736 GCF_030248475.1 Vibrio sp. D173a | reverse complement strand
ACCGGTGGCGACCTTGTGCTCCTTCTTGGCGCTCAACCTAACGGGGACACCGTTGAACTTGTACGCGCAGATAGGTCTGGTTCTGCTCATAGCGCTCGCCGCGAAGAACGCAATCTTGATTGTGGAATTCGCGAAAGTAGAGCGCGAAGAGAAAGATGCGCCTATCGATGATGCAGCAGTGAAGGGTGGTACTCTACGTTTCCGTGCGGTAAACATGACATCTTGGTCGTTTATCTTAGGTATCTTCCCGTTGATCTTCGCTGCAGGTGCGGGTCACGTAAGTCAAAACTCACTGGGTATCTCGTTGCTTGGTGGTCTGTTATGTGTGTTGTTGGCAGGTACGTTCCTCATCCCTGGCTTCTACGCCTTCGTTCAGCGCAAGCGTGAGAAAGCACATGGTGGAAATACCAAACTTATTCCTCTCGACGATGAATAACGCAGTTTAAGATTAACCACATGAAACAAAAGGCTTAGCATTTGCTAGGCCTTTTTTATATCTAAACAGAATATAAATCCTCTCTTATATGCCAATTCTCTAAATATATCACTGAGTTTATACTCTAAACTTGTTCTTCTAATAAAATAGTGTTTTTTATATAAGTATTTGTTTTGTAATTAAATAGTGACTTTCGGTGAACGTGTGTATGCTCGAAAAAGTTTGCACAATATTGTGAAGTGTTTCAAAATTAGCGGGTTAAGTTGAATTTTTTGTGCATTGAGGTTCTTATGAAGGTCG
>NZ_JAHGAH010001027.1:0-974 GCF_030248475.1 Vibrio sp. D173a | reverse complement strand
ACCTACTTGGTGCTGCGGAAGGCGCTGGTGGTATGTTCGTTTCACTAATTAAACTTCTTGTTGTTCCACTTGTTTACGTATCTATCGTTTGCGGTATCGTTGAACTGAAAGATATCCGTTCATTTGGTCGTCTTGGTGGTAAAACCTTTGCTCTTTACATTATCAACACCATCATCGCGATTTCAGCAGCGCTAACTATCGGTTTGATCTTCCAACCGGGTGCGGGTGCAAACCTAGCGGGTACGGTTTCTGAGACGATTGCTCTAACAACAACAGAAACGCCAGACATCTTCTCTCTGGTTGTGAACATTGTTCCTAGCAACCCAGTACAAGCGTTCGCAAGCGGCGACATGCTTCAAATCATCTTCATGGCGATTCTAACTGGTCTTGCTATCCAAGCTCTTGATTCTCGTGGTGGCCCAGCTATCAAGACGTTCAAGATGGCTAACGAAATCATGATGAAGCTTATCGGCTTAGTAATGAGCCTAGCGCCATACGGTGTATTCGCTCTTATGATTCAACTGGGTGCAACTCTAGACGCTGACACACTAATGTCGGTAGCAGGTTATGTAGCACTTGTTGTTGCAATGCTAGTGTTCTGGATTTTCTTCTTCTACCCAGCAATGGTTGGTGCGTTCACAGGTATTTCTCCTAAGCAGTTCCTGCGTGCAACTCGTGCGCAAGTTCTGTTCTCACTATCTACTGCAAGCTCGAACGCGACAATTCCTGTAACAATGCGCACCCTTACAGAGAAGCTAAACGTTTCTAAGTCTGTAGCAGGTTTCGGTGTGCCACTAGGTGCAACAATGAACATGTCTGGTGTATCTATCTACATCGCACTAGCAACAATGTTCGTAGCTAACGCATTTGGTCAGCCAATCAACACTGCAGACATCTTTACTCTTGGTCTAACTATCCTGCTACTGTCGATCGGTGCTGGTGGTGTTCCCGGTGGCGGTGTAGTAATGGTCGGT
>NZ_JAHGAH010001026.1:0-630 GCF_030248475.1 Vibrio sp. D173a | reverse complement strand
CCTTTTGGAAACAATAAAGGCTGGTTGAAGGCTTTGGCTAGTACGACTAGCAGAGGGGCTGCTAATAGGAAACGTAGTGCCGTAGCAAAGATTGGTGGGATAGAGTGCAAAGCAACTTCCATCGCGAACCAAGTGGTGCCCCAGATAAGACACACCGACAAAAAGAGTAAAACAGTAAAAGACTTCGAATTCATGGTGACTTCCCAATACTTATAATTGTAAATCATAGGCTTGTGCCGCCTAATTGATGTGCCACAGTATAAGGAGCTCGCAAGAGAAAAAATTTGCCTTTTTATCTCTAATTTGAAAGATTGATAAAATTTATTTCTTTTATTGTTCTTTATATAGAAAATATTTTCACTCAAGTAAGTTAATGTAATTTCATTGTTCTTTTTAAGGGTATATTGAGTGCTTGAATGGAAAAATCCCCTCTATCCAAGATACGAAAATAAAGGGGTGAGAGTTACCAAATGAAACGGTAAAAAAGGTTCAAATCTCAACAGGGTTCTAGAACCTTAAGTTAAACCCCAGTTCCACACTGCCATCAGAGCGAAATACATCTCCAGGACTGACTCGTTTTTGTCCACAGGTGTATTTCACATAAGGCTCAACCCATTTAGGCTTCAAAGT
>NZ_JAHGAH010001025.1:0-737 GCF_030248475.1 Vibrio sp. D173a | reverse complement strand
TCTGTTTGGCAGCTCGGGTGAAACTGCTGGTTTCGACAAAGGCGAGAAAGCCCCTTAGCGCATCAATATCCATATCGATTTGGTACCCATCGTTTTTATTAATGTATTACATCAAAATTATCCGTTAGTGGCGCGCGATACAATCTCTTAAGCTGATAGTCAGACAAACTTAACGCAAGGAAGCTTTTATGAAACTCTTCATCGCTAATCAAAACTACTATAGCTGGTCACTTCGTGCTTGGTTGATTTTAGCTCAGCACAACCTCGACGCCGAGATCACCAAACTGACACTATTCACACCAGAATTCTACGAGACACTATCAGAGGTCACTCCAACTGCAAAAGTACCAACACTGGTCGATGACAACATCACAGTATGGGATTCGTATGCGATTTTAGAATACATCAACGAAGCGCATCTCGATGGTGCAGCATGGCCGGAGTCTGCGTCAGAACGTGCCCATGCCCGAGCGATATCCGCAGAGATGCACTCTGGCTTTTTTGCTCTAAGAGAAGAGCTACCGATGAACTGCCGAGCGCGCAGAAAAGTGGTATTGAGCGAGGCAGCGAAGAAAGATATTGAGAGAGTGGATACCCTGTGGTCCGAGCAAGGTGAAAAGTTCCCTGATGGTTGGCTTTTCGGCGAGTGGTCTATCGCTGATGCCATGTACGCGCCTCTTGCTCTAAGGTTCAGAACCTATGGAATTGAGCTTTCAGAAGCTGCGACTCGCTACCAA
>NZ_JAHGAH010001024.1:0-1028 GCF_030248475.1 Vibrio sp. D173a | reverse complement strand
CCTTTCGACACTTAGCTCATCTCCCTCTCGTGCATTAAACATGCTCAAAGCCCGATATGCGAGTGCAGAAAGTGATGGCGAGAAACTCTATATCTCAGCTCTACTGTATGCCTACATGAATCAACATAACCAACCTTTCTATGGCGGTAGCTCTGTAGATACGCACTATCAACAACTAGAGACCCAGTTTATTGAAGCTCTGGCTTTAGATGGACAAGGTCAGTATCAAGCTGCACAGCAAAGTTTTATCCAATTGCTCAAGCAGATGAAAAAGCAGAACGATGAAACGGGTCGACTGCTGCTCAAATACCAGTTATGTCGTTCTCTCAACGAGCAATCTCGCTACCATCAAGCTAACTACTACTGCTCTATCCTTGAAGCGGAAATTAACGATATCGCCGATCCTGTCGTGCCAAAGTCTATTGCTTATCGGGTGATCGCTAACAACCAATACTTTAGAAGTGATTACCAAGCAGCATTGAACACCTATATGATCTTGGTTGAGTCCTTCCCTAAAGGGCAAAACATATCCGGTATCTACAATGATTTAGGCAACCTTTTCAAAGAGATGAAACAGTTTGAAAAGTCGGAACATTACCTAAAGATGGCGCTCAAGTTACGCTCTGAGTCTTCCGAACTGCAACAGGCTCAAGTTCGTCACAGCTTAGCCAAGCTATACATGGCACAATTTCTTAATTTTTACAAGCTAAAACGCTACTGCAATCATCCAAACACACATATGGAACGGCAATAACGACACTCGGTTTAGGGCGAGCTTACACTGCAACGAAGCAGTACGGTTTAGCACGGACTTACTTAACCGAATCTTTAGGTGCAGCCACTACTCTCAATAACCAAGTGATGCGTATTCACGCTTATCTTGCCATCAGTGACATGTTCGAAGATCAGCAACTGTTAACTGAAGCACTCGATTATGCTGAGCGCGCATTACAGATCGCACAAAAGGTGAAACGTGATAGTTACACCGCAGATGCCCTCAAACAGTTGTCTGAGTTATATCGCTCTCA
>NZ_JAHGAH010001023.1:0-527 GCF_030248475.1 Vibrio sp. D173a | reverse complement strand
GCCGCTGGATCTAGGGTGCCACCTAGGTCTTCTTTGATTGTCTCGGCAACCGCGCGAGAGATCTCTAGTGGAAGTTGCTCTTTTAGGTAATCAAGGCGCTGTTGGCTGTTATGTGTGTTTTTCATCGCAAATCTAATCTTGAAAGGGAGTGGGGTACGAATGATACTCTTGCTTCACAGCAAATTAAAGGGTTGAGCCCGACTCGTGTTAGGTCGAGCTCACACTGACAGTATTATATATTGAGTAGTAAAAGAGTAAGGAGCGTGGCATTAATGATGATCAGTGAAACAGGGTGGTACAACTCCGCAAGACATGTGCCTTCTCCATTCTATGATGCGCGTCCTTTGCAAGATGATATTTCCTTGCTGGTGGTACACAACATCAGCCTACCACCGGGTCAGTTTGGTGGTCCTTATATCGAGCAGTTCTTTACTGGCAAACTAGACCCTGATGAACATCCTTTCTTTAAAGTGATTCACAACATGGGGGTGTCAGCACATTGTCTAGTTCGTCGAGATGGCGAAGTG
>NZ_JAHGAH010001022.1:0-507 GCF_030248475.1 Vibrio sp. D173a | reverse complement strand
TTGGGATTGCTTTACTCGTATTGGCCCTGCAGAAGGTGAACGCGCGATAGCACAAGCGGTTGTCTATTTGGCCTGTGCACCAAAGAGTAATGCTGTCTATACCGCTTGGAAGCAAGCTTTGACTGATGCGCATAATCTACCCGAATATGAAGTCCCACATCATTTAAGAAATGCACCAACAACTTTGATGAAGGACATGGGCTACGGGCAAGAATACCGTTATGCTCGCGACGAACCTGGGGCCTACGCGGCGGGGGAGAAGTATCTGCCACCAGAAATGGGTGAGCGACAATACTATTACCCAACAAAACGAGGCTTAGAGACCAAGATTGGCGAAAAGCTAGATTATCTGGCGGATTTGGACGCAAAAAGCCCACAAAAACGCTATGAAAACTAGCCTTTTTTGGATATCTTACCCTAGTCATAAAATTCAGATTAAATCGTTAAAAAATGATGAAATAATCATCAGTTTTGGCGGTTTAGTGGTGTTTCAGTGGTCAAGCTACT
>NZ_JAHGAH010001021.1:0-724 GCF_030248475.1 Vibrio sp. D173a | reverse complement strand
ATAGCGAGCCTCAATCGAGCGCTTAGGGATACGCACCGTGAGAAAGATGTTTTCGTCGGGGTAAGAGAAACCTGAGTAGGTAAAATCTAAACTGTCGTAGAACTCTCCGATGTTATCGGGAACAACAGCTTTTGATCGCGTTGTAGAGATATAGCAGGTCCCATCAGGAGTGGTCATCACTGCAGAGTCTAGATTCAAAGAGTGCCTCATCGCTTGAACCGCATCGCTGTTATCACACCCATAGTTTTTAAGCTCTTGGGTGACGAGCTTGGTATTTTCGCTGAATTGGTCGGCGATCTTTGTCGTATAAAGGATTTGAAAGAAGTAGATAACAAACAAGATCAATGACGAAGCGGACAGGACGATAATGGTCCCTTTAAATAGCTCTTTATAGTAGGTACGAAGCAAGAGCAACAGCACCTTAAAGTGGGTTGGTTTGAATTGGTTGATGTCTACCCTAGAGTTAACTTGACTGGTTGGCGCTCTGTCGAGGTCAATAAAGTATCCGACTTTGTAGAGATTTGAAATGAGTTCACTCTGGGATTCAACATTCGCCTTTTTGCACAGGTTACGGTATTTTCTTCTTATTGATGCAATGGTGTTTTTTAGTGCGTATAAGCTGAACTCTTCATTGAAATTTTGTTTAAATGATTCTTCAACATCTCTCGCAGAACGAGGGTTTGAAATTGGAGAGTTATCAATTAAATACTTTATTACAAAACTC
>NZ_JAHGAH010001020.1:0-884 GCF_030248475.1 Vibrio sp. D173a | reverse complement strand
AGGAATTGAATCTGGGATGGAACTTAAATCTATTTCAGGAATCAAAACCGCTGATTGGGAATCTGTGAACATTGGTCTGATCTCACATATTGGTGATGAGAGCATGACGGTGACCGTAGCCTCAGAGGGCAACATTGGTAATGAGCAGCAACTGACTCTCGACCTGACGCAATGGTCTTTTGACCCAGAGACAGAATCAGCGATGTCAACGTTGGGCTTTAAGCCTTTCTCACCTGAGATTTCTACAGTACTGGCTCAGGTTATCGAAGATGGTGCCGCTTATGCTGCGGGCTTTGAGGCGGGTGATCAGATCGTCAATATAAGTGGTACGGCGATTAATGATTGGCCGATGGTGGTTGAAGCTATTCGCTCAAACCCAGGCCAAGAACTAAGTGTTATTGTCGATAGAAATGGTTATCAGACTGAGCTGACGCTAACACCTAAATCTCGCGAGTTATCTGATGGCAGTTCAATCGGTTATGCTGGTATTGCTCCAGAAGTCGCAGAATGGCCTGAAGACTATCGCTTTGAACTGCAATTTGGTGTATTTGAAGCTGTAGGAAAAGCTATTGATAAAACAGGTCAGATCATTGACCTGACACTGACGATGCTCAAGAAGCTTATCGTGGGTGATGTAGGGTTAAACAACCTAAGCGGACCTATCTCCATTGCTAAAGGTGCAGGCACCACAGCAGATTATGGATTGGTTTACTTCCTAGGTTTCTTAGCTCTAATCAGTGTGAACTTAGGCATTATTAATTTAGTACCGCTGCCTATGTTAGATGGCGGGCATTTGCTCTTTTTCGCTATTGAGGCCATTACACGTAAACCTGTACCCGAAAAGGTACAAGAGATGGGTTACCGAGTGGGCAGTGCGATTATAT
>NZ_JAHGAH010000102.1:0-28687 GCF_030248475.1 Vibrio sp. D173a | reverse complement strand
TCGCTTCTCGCTTCTCGCTTCTCGCTTCTCGCTTCTCGCTTCTCGCTTCTCGCTTCTCGCTTCTCGCTTATTTATCAGCTAGCTTTTCTTCAAGCTCTGCCAATTTCTTTTCCATTTCTGTCAGCTTTTGACGAGTACGCAGAAGAACTTGAGTTTGTACGTCGAATTCTTCGCGGCTAACTACGTCTAGCTTGTTTAGCTGACCTTGGATTACTTGGCGAACTTTTTGATCAACATCGGCGCCTAGCTCTTTTACTGGCTGTGGCATTGATTCGTGAATTTGTTTAGCGATTTGCTCTAATTTCTTTGGGTCAAACATAGTGGCTAAAACTCCTTTTGATTTGCCCACATTCTATGTAAATGATACGGGAAAGTCGCCATTTAGATGGCAAAAAAGAGAGCAGCAATAAAAAAGGCCACCGAAGTGACCTTTTTCTAAGTGCTTTATGCTTACTTGTTATCAGCTAATTCGCGATGAGCTGCTTTTGCTTCATCGACTCGAGCTAGCTTTTCCAAGTCTTTGTCTTCAACAAACACTGGCAGTGGCTTGTGTTTCTCAGCTAGGTAGCTGTAAATCACAGGCAGTACGAATAGCGTAAACAGTGTACCGATCGCTAGACCAGCAACGATTACGATACCGATACTGAAGCGCTGAGCTGCACCTGCGCCTGTTGCGTACATCAGTGGGATCAGACCTGCAATCATCGCCGCTGTTGTCATCAGGATTGGACGTAGACGAACTTTCGCCGCTTCCATTACTGCATCGATACGAGACAGTTTGTTGTGTAACTGCTCTTCTTTCGCTACTTCACAGATCAGGATACCGTGCTTGGTGATCAGACCAACCAGAGTAATTAAACCAACCTGCGAGTAGATGTTCATCGATGCCGTACCCCACGCCAGAGCAATCAATGCACCACATACCGCTAGCGGCACCGATACCATGATTACGATTGGATCGCGGATAGATTCAAACTGAATCGCCAGTACTAGGAAGATGATCGCCAAAGCCAAGCCGAATGTGGCGTATAGTGCGCTACCTTCCGTTACAAACTGACGAGCTTCACCCATGTAGTCATGGTTGTAGCCCGATGGCAGTTTGTTTTGTGCCACGTCTTCGAACCAGTTGATCGCATCACCCATTGCAACACCTGGTGAAGGTACTGCACCAACGGTTGCTGAGTTTAGCTGGTTGAAGTGCGGCAGTGAGCGAGGCTCTGCGACAACATCAATCGTGATCAAGCTACCCAGTGGAACTGCTTTACCGTCAACTGAGCGAACGTAGTAGTTCTTCATCGACTCTGGGTTAAGGCGCCATTTACGTTCAACTTGAGGGATAACCTCGTATGAACGACCGTTTAGGTCGATACGGTTCACGTAACCGTCCGCCATCATGGTACTTAGTGTTACACCAATGTCTTGCATGGTCACGCCGTACGCACCAGCCTTGTCTTTGTCGATACTGATCTTCATCGTTGCTGAATCGTAGTTTAGATCCAGATCTGAGTAGACAAATAGTGGGCTAGTAGATACATCAGCTAGGATGTCACTTGCGATAGTAAACAAGCTCTCGAAGCTGTTTGGCGTAGTGATAACGAACTGAATCGGTAGACCTGAACCGGCACCAGGAAGCTCTGGCATCTGGAATGCGGTTACAGACATTCCCGGTACGTGAGAAACCAACTCACCTACACGCTTGGTAATATCTGCCTGGCTTGCCTCACGCTCACTCCACGGTTTTAGAGTCGCTAGACCGAACGCTTGGTTTGAGTTTGGTACACCATTAAACACTTGAGCATATTCCACTTCCGGCTGATTAGACAGAATCTTATTCACGTCTCTCATGGTATGTTCAATGTAGTCCAAGTTTGCATTCGATGGTGCTGTTCCCATCAGTACCACTACGCCTTTGTCCTCTGAAGGAGCCAATTCACTTGGAATAAACTTAAACAGGATTGGTAGCGTTGCGAACACGATGATAGCGAAAGCAATGATCACTGGGCGGTGTGCCATAACAGCGGTCAGCATTTTTGCGTAGCGGTTGGTCATGCCATCCAATACGTGGTGTACTTTTTGTTCAAACTTGCTTGGCTCTTCGTTTGCCCTAAGCATTTTTGAACACATCATCGGTGACAGAGTTAGCGCGATGATACCGGACACAAATACTGCACCAGCTAGGGTTAATGCGAACTCTTTAAATAGAGAGCCCGTGATACCGCCCATCAGCGCGATCGGCGCGTACACTGCACCTAGGGTTAGCGTCATTGCGATTACTGGTACGGCGATTTCACGAGTACCTATGATGGCTGCACGGAACGGCGATTCCCCTTCTTTGATGTGGCGGTCGACGTTCTCAAGAACCACGATCGCATCATCCACCACCAGACCGATGGCGAGTACCATTGCCAGAAGTGTCATCAAGTTCCATGAGAAGCCCATTGCCTGCATCACCATCGCAACACCAATCAATGAAAGCGGGATAGTAACGATAGGGATAATTACCGCACGGAATGAACCAAGGAACAAAGTGATCACAACAAGTACGATCACTGCCGCCTCAAGAATGGTTTTCACAACTTCGTGAATAGATTCATTGATGGCGATCGTTGAGTCGTACATCACGTTCATTTTGATGTTACTTGGCAAGTTACGCTCTAATTGAGGCAAAAGCTTCAGTACATCTGCCGAAATGTTGATTGGGTTAGCGCTTGGTGCCGCGTTGATAGCAGCAACTACTGCCTCCTGACCGTTCGCATTCGCACGGTAAATGTCGTGGCTCTTTTCTAATGTGACCTTTGCAATGTCGCCAAGACGAATTACGTCACCTTCACCTGTTTTAACAACTAGTGCCTCGAGTTCAGCAACGTTGGATACCTGAGTATCTGCGCTACCGTTGTAAAGTACGAATTCACCTGTCGCCTGGCCAGTTGCCGACTGATAGTTGTTGGCGTTTAGTACCGTCATCACGTCGGTCGCTGTCAGCTTAAGTGCGCCCATTTTCGCTGGATCTAGCCATACGCGGAGCGCGTATTTCATACCACCGTATAAGTCCACCTTCGATACACCGTTTACCGTAAATAGCTGAGGGTTAATTACACGCTCAAGGTAGTCAGTGATCTGGCTAGAAGACAACTCGTCACTGGTGAAACCGATGTACAGTACTGCGGTAGTCGAGCCAGTCGACATGGTTACTGTTGGGTCTTCCGCTTCTTTTGGAAGCTGTGAACGAACCGAGTTGGTTTTCGCCAAGATATCAGACAGCGCTGCATTTGGGTCAGTGTTCAGCTTCATGTTTACAGTGATGGTAGATGTACCAAGCACCGAGGATGAAGTCATATAGTCGATGTTATCGGCCTGAGCGACGGCTTGCTCCAAAGGCTGGGTAATAAAGCCTTGGATCAGGTCGGCACTCGCACCGTAATAACTGGTGGTTACGGTAACCACCGTGTTTGTCATTTCAGGGTATTCACGAACTTGCATCTTGAATACGGCTTGCAAACCAAGCAACGCAATCAAAAAGCTGATCGATACCGCTAAAACTGGACGTTTAATAAAAACATCAGTAAAGCGCATTATGCCTCCAATTAAAGCATTGGTGTTTCAGCAGGTGGTGTAAGTGCGGCATCTTCAACGATGGTCACTTTTGCATGGTTACTAAGGCGAACTTGCCCAGAGGTTACTACGAGGTCACCCGGTTTCACGCCATTTAGGATATGCGCGATGTCTTTTGTTCGTTCACCCACTTTCACAACGTGCTGTTTTACCCGTTTTTCACCGTCTTCTTCAGTAACAATGTAGACGTTATCGCCGTACAGCGTAAACGTGATAGCCGTTTGCGGCAGCGTTACTTGGTTCTCTAGCTTTGGTAGAATGATATTGGCACGAGCGAACATACCACTACGAAGTTTGCCATCGCTGTTTGGAATGTCTGCCTGTACTTGGATCAGACCGCTTTGAACGTTAACTGCTGGTTCAATCGCCGAGATAGAGCCTTTGAATGGCTTGTCAGGGTAAGCATCAACAAAGATGTCTACCTCTTGGTCTAGCTTGATGCGAGAGATATCTGTTTGGGAAACAGTGAAACGTAGACGCATCACGCTGGTGTCTTCAAGGCGCACGATATCGGTACCAGCTTGTAGGTACTGTCCAAGATAAACATTACGAATACCAACAACACCAGTAAATGGTGCTTTGATTTCACGGCGGTCGATGGTTGCTTTAAGGCTTTCAATATCCGCTTTCAGCGAGAAGTAGTTTGCTTCAGCCTCGTCGTACGCTTCCTTGGATACAGAGCCTTTTTTGAAGAGACCCTGGTAGCGTTTATATTTGGCTTTTGCGGCAGGCAGTCTGGCTTGTGAGCTCTGAAGGTTTGCCTTTTCAACATCGGAGTCTAGGTGTATTAAAGACTGACCAGTATCCACTTGAGTTCCTGACTCAAACGAAATCTTATCGATTACTCCACTAGTTTCGTTGGCGACAGTCACACCTTGATTAGGTTCAATAAAGCCGATCGCTTCAATAACTGGAACCCAATCTACCGCTTGTACTTCGGTCACGGTTACAGGGAATTCAGGCTCTGGACGGTTTGCCATGTATTCGGCAATTTTTTGCTGTTTGAATAAGTTGAAGCCTATCACACTCCCAAATAGGAGAATTGCGATTAGCACCATAAAGAAAGTCCACTTTTTCATTCTGTTTAGAACTCCAAATTAGTGTTTAATAATTGCGTCCCAACTGGCTTCAATTGCCGCGTCTACTGCATGCTCATCCAGTTGATAGATCCCCAAGGCATGTTTCCTTGCAAGCGCCACGCTTGCTTCGAAACTAAGCCCAGATAGCACCTCATTTGCGAGAGGTTTAAAAAGTCCTTCTGCTTTTCCTTGATCAAAGAGACGATCTACGTGAATGAATAGTTTCCTCTCATGTTCTCTCGTACAAGCTTGTGTTGGGCAGGGTAACGCGTCGTATTGAAGACGGTTGCTCAAGGTATTTACATTAGCTCCGGCAAAGTGCCAGATATTCATCCACATTGTTCTAAAGCGTTGTTTCAAAGGCATACTATCATCCACATTGCACTGTACTGCCTCTGCTATTCGTGTCGTGACTATAAGACGCACTTCTTTGAGTAAGTGTTCTTTGTCTGAGAAATAACGATATATCGTACCAGCAGCGACACCTGCTTCATCGGCAAGCTTTTGCATTGAGAGTCCCTGAAACCCTGATTCTGCAATTAGACGTTCAGCAGCGATAACGATTTGCTCTCGTTTATCTTTGCGAATTTGATTGGTAGCCATAGTCTTATTAGCGGAGTGAATGAACGTTCATTCATTATAGCGTAGATTTTGGGCATTTACGCTATGTAATATTAAACTCTTTGTGTAAAAGTTAGGTGAAAATCAGCGTAGCTTTCCCACGGTCACCCCTTTATCATAGGCGCCACTATTTCCACCCGCAGAGAATTTTTATGAAGCTGAACCCTAGACAAGACGAAGCCGTTAAGTACGTATCAGGCCCATGCTTGGTACTTGCTGGGGCGGGCTCGGGTAAAACTCGTGTAATTACCAATAAAATCGCTTATTTGGTTCAGCAGTGTGGCTACAAGGCACGTAATATTGCTGCGGTAACCTTTACCAATAAAGCTGCGCGTGAGATGAAAGAGCGTGTTGGTCAGACACTAGGTAAAGCTGAATCGAAAGGTCTGATGGTCTCGACCTTCCACACCTTAGGGCTCAACATCATCAAGCGTGAGTACAAACATCTTGGCTTGAAAGCGGGCTTCTCACTGTTTGATGATCAAGACCAGCTTGCGCTTCTTAAAGAGCTGACAGAAAAGCAGCTAGACGGCGATAAAGATTTGTTGCGTCAGTTGTTAAGTTGTATTTCCAACTGGAAGAACGACATGCTGACACCAGAGCAAGCCAAAGCGTTGGCTCAAGGTGAGCAACAACAACTGTTTGCTTTCTGTTTTGAGATGTATCAGAAGCAGATGAAGGCATACAACGCGCTCGACTTTGATGACCTGATTTCTCTGCCAGTGCAATTGCTACGTAACAATGAAGAAGTGCGTCAACGTTGGCAGAACCGCATTCGTTACCTATTGGTGGACGAATATCAAGATACCAACACTAGCCAATATGACTTGGTGAAGCTCATCGTTGGCGAGCGTGGTCGTTTGACCGTCGTAGGTGACGATGACCAATCTATCTATTCATGGCGTGGTGCTAAACCGCAAAACTTAGTTTTGCTTGGTGAAGATTACCCAAATTTGCGCTTGATTAAGTTGGAGCAGAATTACCGCTCGACCAGTCGTATTCTTCGTGCGGCAAACATCTTGATTGCGAACAACCCACACGTATATGAGAAATCGCTTTTTTCGGAAATTCCTGATGGCGAAAAACTCAAAGTGTTGTTGGCGAAGAATGAAGAACACGAAGCAGAACGCGTAACGGGCGAATTGATTGCGCATAAGTTCCTAAACCGCACCGAATATAAAGATTATGCGATTTTGTATCGTGGTAACCACCAATCTCGTTTGATTGAAAAGTCACTGATGCAAAACCGTGTGCCATACAAACTGTCTGGCGGCACGTCTTTCTTCGCTCGAGCAGAGATCAAAGACATCATGGCTTACCTACGCGTATTGGTGAACCCAGACGATGACAACGCGTTCCTACGCATTGTGAATACGCCGCGTCGTGAAATTGGTCCCGTGACTCTAGAGAAGCTAGGTAGCTACGCCAACATGCGTGGTAAGAGCTTGTTTGAAGTCAGCTTTGAAATGGGATTGGAGCAGCACCTAACCGGCCGTGGCTTAGAGAACCTACGCCGTTTTACTAAATGGTTGGTGGCGATTGCCGATCAAGCCGAGCGTGGTGATACGGTTGAAGCGGTACGCTCACTTGTACGTGATATTCATTATGAGGACTGGCTATACGAAACGTCAGCAAGCCCGAAAGCGGCTGAAATGCGCATGAAGAACGTTTCTGACCTTTACTCTTGGATTGTGGCCGACCTAGAAGGTGATAACTACGACCAAGAAGAGAAGACGTTAAAAGAGGTAGTTCAACGTCTTACTCTACGTGACATGATGGAGCGCGGTGAAGAAGATGAGGACAGTGATGCGGTTCAATTGATGACCCTGCATGCTTCAAAAGGTCTTGAGTTCCCGTTCGTGTACTTGATTGGTTCGGAAGAGGGCATTCTGCCGCACCAGACCAGTATTGATGAAGATAACGTTGAAGAAGAACGTCGCCTAATGTACGTGGGTATTACTCGTGCGCAGCGTGAGCTGACGTTTACCATGTGTAAGGAGCGCCGACAGTTTGGTGAATTGATCAAGCCGACGCAAAGCCGCTTCTTGGATGAACTACCATTTGATGACGTTGAATGGGAAGCAAACAAAAAGCCAGTATCGGCAGAAGAGCGTATGGCAAAAGGACAAGCACACATCGCCAATATTCGAGCAATGTTTAAGAAATAGAACAACGTGGTTCTAACTTGCTAAAAACAAAAAGGCTTGCCAAGTGGCAAGCCTTTTTCGTTGATGTCTTTATTATAGACCTTTAATCATGTGGTCGATGGCTGCGATGATTTCGTCATCAGAACAGTCCATACACGTGCCTTTTGCTGGCATCGCGTTGAAGCCTTGGATTGCGTGGTTAGTCAGCACGTCTTTGCCTTGTGCAATACGTGGTGCCCAATCGCCCGCATCACCAGTTTTTGGTGCGCCGTTTACGCCTGATGCGTGACAAGCAATACAGAAAGTACCATAAACTGCCGCACCATCACGCGGACCAGTTGGCTCTGCTTTTACTGGTTCTGCACCTGCAAGATAAACATCACCGACAGGTTTGATGCGTTCTGCGATCGCATCGTATTCAGTTTGGCTGATGTCAGAAGCTAAAGCTGCCGTAGAAAAAGTTAAGGCAGCGAACAAAACGCTAATCATTCGTCGAGACATATCCATTAAACCCACTTCACATTCCCGAGGTAAGTGACTTACCTATTTATATAGTTAGAGTATTTAGAGCCGTTGGAGAAAGTTTTACGCGATTGCTTCTATAGTGAGCAGAAAACCTTATCTAACGGTCTAGAGTGATTGAACAACCAGGTTGCAGCTGTTAAATCAATGTAAATAATGGGTGATTATATCCCGATAACTTGTTGCAATAAACAACAAGTTATCCATGACAGGGCGTGAATCACATCAAAAATTCACTTTAAAGGCAGATAACTGTCGAAAAAGAGACCAAACGAGAAAAAAAGTAAAAAAAGTACTAGACGGCATAGTGTGATATCCGTATTATTCCTCTCCGCCGATGGGGCATGCGCCCGTAGCTCAGTTGGATAGAGCGTTGGCCTCCGGAGCCAAAGGTCGAAGGTTCGAATCCTTTCGGGCGTGCCATTCCGGAATACAAATTAACGGCACAAACAATAGTGGTGGCTATAGCTCAGTTGGTAGAGCCCTGGATTGTGATTCCGGTGGTCGCGAGTTCGAATCTCGTTAGCCACCCCATTATTTTGGTAACTCATTAAATTAATGAAGTTTCCAGTTTTGATTCAAATATTCCAAGAATCGAAATAAAATTCGTCGGTGAATAGCGCAGCTTGGTAGCGCATCTGGTTTGGGACCAGAGGGTCGGGGGTTCGAATCCCTCTTCACCGACCACTATTTAGTTTATGGCTATAATAAGCGGTAAACAGAAAAAGTTGATGGTGGCTATAGCTCAGTTGGTAGAGCCCTGGATTGTGATTCCGGTGGTCGCGAGTTCGAATCTCGTTAGCCACCCCATTAATTTAGGTGACTTCTTAGTTGAAGTATCCAGTCTGATTTGAGAGAATCAGCAAATACAGTTCGGTGAATAGCGCAGCTTGGTAGCGCATCTGGTTTGGGACCAGAGGGTCGGGGGTTCGAATCCCTCTTCACCGACCACTATTAGAAAGCCTGCTTCTTAGCAGGCTTTCGTCGTTTTAGAGCTAGTGATATCGCCTGGACTAGATGAGTCGGCAATATTTCAATGGATTTGAACCCAAGAGGGGGTTCGCCTGAAGTTAGAATATGGCTCTTCACCGGCTACGATTTAAAGCCTCAGTCGAAAGACTGGGGCTTTTTTACGTTTGAAATTTAGAATGTTGGGACCAGAGGGTCGTGGGCTGGAGCGCCAGTCCGCAGGGAGCCCTGCCGCGTCGAATCCTCTTTACCGACCAATATTAGAAAGTCTGTTTTAGCAGGTTTTCGTCGTTTTAGATCTTATTGTCTCGCTTGGACTAGATGAGTCGGCAGTATTTCAATGGGTTTGAACCCGAGTGGGTTCGCCTGAAGTTAGAATATGGCTCTTCATCGACCGCTATTTAAAGCCTCAGTCGAGAGACTGGGGCTTTTTCCATTTCTTACTCTCAAAAATCTTCACTCTATTTTCAATTCCGCCAACAATGTACAGCTCTGGGAGCCTTTGACCACCCATGATCCAAATGCTTGTCGAGCTGATAAAAGAAACCCCAGCACGGTGGCTGGGGCTTTGTATTTCTTGAGTTGAGCGCTTTATTGAGCGAGCGTTTTTAGAATTTCTTTGAGCTCAACCGTCTCTTTCACTTCATAGTTTGGCTTGATATCAGTCGGGTTTGCTGCGCCTGTCTCGTTAACCCACACACTCAGAATGCCCATATTGTTGGCACCCGCGATATCTGCTGGTAGAGAGTCGCCAATATGAATCGCCTCTTCTGGTTTTACATCTACAAGGTTGAGTGCTTTGTGGAAGATGCTTGCCGCAGGCTTCTCTTCGGGCTCTTCGCCACCCACGATGATGTGATCCACCCATTCACTCATTTGTGTCGCTTTGAGCTTTGGATGTTGCGAGAAGATAGGGCCGTTAGTGATTACCACCAATTTGTAGTGTTGGCGTAGCTCAGTCAGCATTTCCTTCACGCCTGGGAAGAAGGTAAAAGCCCCCATTCGAGCTGAATCGAAGAAGCTTTGTGCCTGCTGCGCTTGTTCTGCATCGATCTCGATACCTTGCTCTGCCAAGATGGTTTGGATTAAACCGCAGCGGAACGCATTTTCATCTGGCAATAGAGCAATAAGCTGAGGGAACTCGTGGTTTAGCTTCTTATACACACCCTGTAAGTAGCGTTGCACAAAGGCTGTGGAGTCAGTGATCTGAGGGTAAGTTTGAGCAATCCAGTCCGCAAACTCTTGTCCTGCTATTTTATCGGCTTGAGATGTGCCACATAAAGTCTCGTCCATATCAAAAAATATCGCTTTAAGCACAGGGGCTCCTTTATTCACTGCTCAACGTTAGAGTTTGATTATCTCTTATCTCACTCAAAATGACAGTGGAAAGCGCAAAATCAATGCTTCCACATCGTTTTAATGCCTAAAAGAAGATGAACAGCCATGTATTTTTTCTCCTGCCCGAAGTGACTTAATCACGAAGTCGCATAACTGACGCATAACCAAGATTAAGTGACGGATTCCATTTTTTTGCTGAGCTGCTCACGTTTTCATCGCTTTAGTTGTGTGGAGATTTTGGCTTTTTATGTATGCAGACTATTTTGTTAGTAGCATTTTATGTCGAACATTACCAATGAGAACGGAGTATTGTTTGGTAAATGTTAATGGTATTACGTGAATAATAGGGATACTGTCAATAGTGGCTTTATGCGTTAACTTAGAGCATTTTTCTGTTTTTATTGGTGCATAGCGCACAAAAGTGGTGTGTTATGAAAATGGTTAAATACTTGTTAATGCATTTTTATTCGCTAATAGTGCGTGTAAATAATGTTTTTCCGGCGAAATATACTTTAATTGTTGCTTTTTTGTGTAATTTTTGCCAAATTGTCTCCGCATTAAGATTTCAGAGTATTATTCTGAATTTGAACGGATTCATTCAGGTGATGAATGGCGCTTTTGTTGCGCGATTCGATACCACAGACAAGGCAGTAGAGGTCTGAAATGTCACTATTAGAGGTGAAAAACCTTCGTATTGAATATCCATCCCGTCACGGTGTCCATGCGGCCGTGAAATCGCTTTCTTTTCATATTGATCGTGGCGAAATTGTGGGTGTTGTTGGCGAATCAGGTGCGGGTAAATCCACCGTTGGTAACGCCGTTATTGATTTGCTTAGCCCTCCGGGTCGTGTTGCCAGTGGCGATGTGTACCTTGATGGCGAAAAAATATCTGGTTTAACACCAGAAGCGATGCGTAAGGTTCGCGGCTCTAAGATTGGCTTTATCTTCCAAGACCCAATGACCTCGCTTAACCCTCTGTTTACGGTTGAGCAGCAACTAAAAGAGACCATCCACGCCAATATGAAGGTGTCGGATGAAGAGGCGTATCAACGCGCGCTTTCTCTTATGCAGCAGGTTGGTATTCCTCAACCTGAAAACCGTCTTAAACAGTACCCACACCAATTCTCTGGCGGTATGCGTCAGCGTGTGGTTATTGCTATCGCACTGGCTGGGGAGCCAGACCTGATCATTGCTGATGAGCCCACTACGGCACTCGACGTATCAATCCAAGACCAAATCCTAAACCTTATCCGTGAACTGTGTATCAAGAACAACGTAGGTTGTATGTTGGTGACGCACGACATGGGTGTGGTTTCAAACGTGACTGACCGTGTGGCAGTGATGTACCGCGGTGATTTGGTGGAGTTTGGTCCAACCGCTAAGGTGTTGGGCGACCCTGATCACCCATACACACGCAGCCTAATTTCAGCCGTTCCTCGTTCTGATGTAAAACTCGATCGCTTCCCGTTGGTCAGCTATATCGAAGAAGCGACAGAGCTACAAAAACTGGACATTAAGAACCACTGGCTAGGTCAAAGCCAAGATCAGCGTGAGTACACGGGCCCACTTTTGGACGTGAAGAACGTGAATCTGCGCTTTGTGACCAAAGATTCACTGTTTGAAAGCCGCCGTGAATACGTGCAGGCCTCGAACAATGTCAGCTTTGAAGTGCACGAAGGCGAGACGTTTGGCTTGGTGGGTGAATCTGGCTCAGGTAAATCGACCATCGCACGCGTGATTGCTGGCCTGTATGAACCAAACTCAGGCCAAGTCAGCTTTGAAGGCATTGACCTAACAGCGCTGAAATCAGAAAAAGAGCGTCGTCCACTGCGTCGTCAAATGCAGATGGTCTTCCAAAACCCATACACGTCAATGAACCCGCGTATGAAGATTTTTGACATCATCGCGGAGCCAATTCGTTTCCATAAACTGACCAAGAATGAAGCGGAAACGCGTCAGATTGTGAATGACCTACTTGATCACGTCGGTTTGGGCAAAATGGCGGGCGTGAAATACCCTCATGAATTCTCCGGTGGTCAGCGTCAGCGTATTTCTATTGCGCGAGCACTGGCGACACGCCCTCGACTACTGATTTGTGATGAACCGACATCAGCGTTGGATGTATCGGTACAGGCACAAATTCTGAACTTGCTAAAAGATCTGCAAAGTGAGCTCAACCTCACCATGCTGTTTATCAGCCACGACTTACCAGTTATTCGCCAAATGTGCGACCGAGTGGGTGTGATGCAGATGGGTACGCTACTGGAAGTGGCGCCAACTGAGCAGCTATTTACCGCTCCTCAGCATGAATACAGCAAGAAACTGATTTCTCTGATGCCTGAATTCACAGGCTTGAGAGAAGAAATCAAAACGGCATAAACCAAGTTTTTCGCTTGGCTGACCATCAAGGTCAACAAACCTTAGTCATAACAAAGACGCAAACACAACAAGGGATTCGAATTCCCGCATGAAGGAGTTATGCAAATGAAAACCATGAAAAGCAAATTAGCAGTGGCGCTAATGGCAGCGGGCCTAAGCTTTAACGCATTGGCAGCAGATATCAAAGTTGGCTACGCAGCTGACCCAGTATCGCTAGACCCGCATGAGCAGCTATCAGGCGGTACACTGCAAATGTCACACATGGTATTTGATCCACTAGTTCGTTTTACACAAGACATGGACTTTGAACCTCGTCTAGCAGAAAGCTGGGAACGTGTGAATGATACAACGGTACGTTTCAATCTACGCCAAGGTGTTAAGTTCCACTCTGGGAACGACATGACGGCGGACGATGTAGTATGGACTTTTGAACGTCTACAAAGCTCCCCAGATTTCAAAGCGATTTTCGATCCGTTCGAAAAAATCGTGAAGGTTGATGATTACACAGTTGATCTCGTGACTAAAGGCCCTTACCCACTTGTGCTACAAACGGCGACTTACATCTTCCCAATGGACAGCAAGTTCTACTCTGGTAAGACGGAAGATGGCAAAGACAAGTCTGAACTCGTGAAGCATGGTAACTCATTTGCATCGACTAACGTATCTGGCACGGGTCCATTCATTGTGACTTCACGTGAACAGGGCGTAAAAGTGGAATTCGAACGCTTTAAAGATTACTGGGACAAAGAGTCGAAAGGTAACGTTGATAAGCTAACGCTTGTACCAATCAAAGAAGATGCGACTCGTGTAGCTGCGTTACTTTCTGGCGGCGTTGACATGATTCACCCTGTAGCGCCAAACGATCATAAACGTGTGAAAGATGCAGACGGTATCGACCTAGTAACGCTACCAGGTACCCGTATCATCACGTTCCAACTAAACCAAAACAGCAATGAAGCATTGAAAGATGTTCGCGTTCGCCAAGCGATTGTTCACGCAATCAATAATGAAGGCATCGTGAAGAAAATCATGAAAGGCTTTGCAACGGCAGCTGGTCAACAAAGCCCTTCAGGTTACGCGGGCCATGATGACAAGCTGGTTCCTCGCTACGATCTGAAAAAAGCGAAAGCGCTGATGAAAGAAGCGGGTTATGAAGATGGCCTAACGCTTACAATGATTGCGCCAAACAACCGTTACGTGAACGATGCGAAAGTCGCGCAAGCGGCGGCGGCAATGTTGTCTAAGATCGGCATCAAGGTTGATCTGAAGACCATGCCTAAAGCGCAATACTGGCCTGAGTTCGATAAGTGTGCGGCAGACATGCTTTTAATTGGATGGCACGCAGATACAGAAGATTCGGCGAACTTTAACGAGTTCCTAACTATGACACGTAACGAAGAGACGGGGCGTGGTCAGTACAACTGTGGCCATTACTCAAACCCAGAAATGGATAAAGTGGTTGAAGCAGCGAACGTCGAAACGGATCCAGCGAAACGTGCAGCAATGCTAAAAGGTGTAGAAGCGACGCTATACAACGACGCAGCATTCGTACCGCTACACTGGCAAAGTGAAGCGTGGGGCGCGAAGTCTAACGTGAAAGCGGCAGACATCGTTAACCCAATGGTAATGCCTTACTTCGGTGACCTAGTGGTTGAATAATCACGGTTAGTCGACCTTGAGGAGGGATGGATGTCCCTCCTCAACTTAAAGCACTCGACTCAGTTTTGTTTCAGTCGGACTGAGTTGGTTTTACAGACTGAATTTTCTCTCTGAATAGAGATCTATGGATAGTTAAGGGGCAAGGAATGTTTTCGTTTCTGGTCAAGCGCCTGTTTCAGGCACTGATAGTGATGTTTGTGATCAGTTTGGTGGCGTTTGCCATTCAGGATAACCTGGGTGACCCGCTGCGTGAGCTTGTAGGTCAGTCGGTTTCAGAATCGGAGCGTCAAGCGCTGCGTGACGAACTGGGCCTGAACGATCCCTTTATCACAAAGTACACTCGCTTTGTGGGCAATGCACTGCAAGGTGATTTAGGTACATCTTACTTCTTCAAGCGACCTGCGGTTGAGGTGATTCTCGATAAGCTGGTGGCGACGCTAGAGCTCGTGTTTGGTGCGACGCTCATCATTATTATTTTTTCTATACCGCTTGGGGTGTATTCCGCGATCCATCCTAAGAGTATTTTTACGAAATTCGTCATGGCGATGAGTAGTGTCGGTATCTCGATTCCGGTGTTCTTAACCGCAATCATGCTGATGTATGTCTTCTCCATAGAACTCGGTTGGCTACCTTCCTACGGACGGGGCGAGACCGCTAATGTGCTCGGTTGGGAATCTGGCTTCTTTACCATTGATGGTATCAAGCACCTTATCCTGCCGTGTATTGCGCTAGCGTCTATCATGCTGCCGTTGTTCATCCGTCTGGTACGTTCAGAAATGCTGGAAGTACTGAGCTCGGAATACATTAAGTTCGCCAAAGCAAAAGGCCTGAACTTACAAAAGATTTATTACCAACATGCACTTAAGAACACCATGCTACCTGTATTGACGGTCGGTGGTGTGCAGATTGGTACTATGGTGGCTTACACCATTCTTACTGAAACCGTGTTCCAATGGCCGGGCACTGGCTTCCTTTTCCTAGAGGCAATCAACCGTGTAGATACACCGCTGATCACTGCCTACGTTATCTTTGTTGGTCTGATCTTCGTGGTAACCAATACCATCGTTGACTTGCTGTACGGCATCATCAACCCAACTGTGAACTTAACCGGAAAAGGAGCTTAATCATGAGCCAATCAAATGTAACACCAGCTCCTGCAGCCGCACCGTCAGCGTGGCAGCGTTTCAAAGAGTCGGATTTCTTGTATTACTTCAAGCGCGACAAAGTTGCGATGGCAAGTTTTACCGTCTTTATGATGTTCTTAGTGTTGGCGTTGGCTGCGCCAATTCTGGCACCGACAGATCCGTACGATCTGACGTCCATCGACATCATGGATTCTGAGTTGCCACCGTCTTGGATGGAAGATGGCGATGAGCGCTTTGTGTTAGGTACTGATGAGCAAGGTCGCGATATTTTATCGACAATTCTTTACGGCTCTCGCCTGTCTTTGACCATTGGCTTCCTTGCGGTTGGTCTTCAGTTGGTACTGGGCATCATCATTGGCTTGTCTGCAGGTTACTTCGGCGGCCGTATTGATAGCTTCTTGATGCGTTTTGCTGATGTGCAGTTGTCGTTCTCGACCATGATGGTGGCGATCATCGTCTCGGCAATCTTCAAAGCTAGCTTTGGCAGTGATTTCTACAGCCAATATGCAGTAGTCATGCTGGTGGTGATCATTGGTGTGGCAGAATGGCCGCAATACGCGCGTACTATTCGTGCTTCGGTATTGGCAGAGAAGAAGAAGGAATACGTCGAAGCGGCGCGTGTGATGGGCTTTAAAGCGCCTCGCATCATGTTCCGTCATATTCTGCCGAACTGTCTATCGCCAATCTTGGTTATCTCGACAGTACAGGTAGCGAACGCGATCATGTCGGAAGCAGCACTGTCATTCCTAGGCTTAGGTCTACCAGTCGACCAGCCGTCACTGGGTGCCTTGATCAGCATCGGCTTTAACTACATCTTCTCTGGTGCATGGTGGATTACTGCCTTCCCAGGTATCGTACTAGTGACATTGGTATTGGTGATTAACCTACTGGGTGACTGGCTACGTGATGTATTTAACCCGAAAATCTACAAAGGTTAGTCATCAAATAAATTGGGCTATATAGTTTGCCAATTTAATAAATTTCTTCCTAAACTGAGAGCCGGATGCAATTCCGGCTCTTTTTTTGCTTATCATTTTTTATGCATATTTTATTGACGCTTTGTCGCGATAATTTCATCACCTACTGTTTAGAGTGAAGCGTATGGAAATGAAAAAGGCACACTACTCCTCTCGTATCGTCCAATCCGGCTTGAGCCTTGGGTTGCTGGTGGCGTGCGCCCAATTTGCGAGTCCTGTATTGGCGGACGATTTTCTTTGTCAGGCCTCTCAAGCCAGCAACAAAGAGCTGCCAGTTCTAGAGCAATCTTGTCCGATCGGGAAAGGGCTGTGGGGAAAGAAAGTGCCGCAAGGAGGCAATGACTTTTTCTGGATCCAATGTGGTCTGTTGCCAAAGCCGATGTCTTTAGCCAAAGCCAAGCCGATCTACGGCAAAATCACCACGGATGTTTGGATGAAGCCGGAGCAAAAAGGCTACCGATGTCTTATTGGTCCTTATACTGAATTTGCCAAAGCCTCGAAGGACTTGCAGCGAGTTAAAACTTTATCGACCTATAAAGAAGCGTTTATTCGTGTGGTTGGCAAAGGTACGTCAGAGCCAGTGAAGCAAGCTAAGCCGATGCCGAAGCCTGCCTCGAAGGCAAAGCCTGTGACACCAGTTGCTCCATTAGCCGCGACTCGCCCGAATACGGATGCTTTCAAAACTAAAGAGGCGCCTGCTAAGGCAGTACCGAAGCAAGCTTCTCAACCAGTGGCGAAACCTACCCAAGCGCCTAAGCCTGCTCAGCCTATTATCAGTAACGATACAGTGCAGGTACGATTGAAGACGATTCTGCAAAGTAAAACGTTTGTGGTGCCGTACTTGGTCGAGAACAACAACCAGTTCTATATGGAACATGGAAAGCCTTGGAACCGCTTAAACTATGCGAGCTCACAAAAGGTATGTCAGCAACTAAGTATGGACTTAGCGAGCGCCTCGGAATTCAAAACGCTGCGTGCGTCTGGGGTGATGGAGAAAAATAACTGGCCGCTGCAGTTGCCTTACTGGGGTAAAGATAAGAAGGGCTTGTTTGCCGACCGAGAACCTAATCAGCTCACGGGCACTTCGTTACTTAACGTGGTTTGCGTTAAGTAATTAAACGGATACAAAAGAGCCCCGCAAGTGCGGGGCTTTTCAGTAGCATCAAATAGAAAAGTTATTTGAGATAGGTTTCCCTGTGGCAATTAGAGCAGCAATACACTTCTTTGATTCCTTTGCATTTTTCCCAAAAGGTTCTGCGTCGGCGTTGTAAGTGAATATGATTGCAACAAGGTTTTGCTCGAATTGAACCGTATTTACTCATTAATCTTCAATTAAAGGCAGTGATTCCATCACTTTTTCTATTGCTTCTTGAGAGTGTGAGTACAGACCGAACTCTGGGGCTGATACCCAACCGTTTTGTTCAACGCTTGAGTTGATGCCGATGTAGAAATCGCCAAACTCGCGGTTTACATTACGGTGACGAGTTTTGTAATCAGACTCTGAGCCTGTTTCTTCTAGAATCAAAGTTTCGCGATTTGTTTCGTTATCTAGAGAGATAGTCCAGTTACCTGGAGTGTAGAAGCCTTCTGGTTTGATAGACTCGTATTCGTAAACACCGTTAGCGTACTCAAACTTACCTGCAGCATAGAATAGTTCAGTCCCGTCTTGAGCAACGGTCTCGCTTTCTACCATCGTATCAAATTCAACCTTACCGTTTGCGACCTTTGCGCTCACTGGTAGTGCTTGTGCGAAAAGTGCATCGGTTGAATCAAACCAGAACAACTCATCACCATCGATTTTCACAAGGATTTGGTATTCGCCTTGTGTGGTTTTGTTTTGGTAAAGCATTTCGTACTCAGAACCTTCATCGTCGTACAATTTGCCGTCTTTGATCTCTACGTCCCAACAATCTTTGTTTTGGTAAGCCGCGTAGTTTGGTAGCTTGTCCAGTTTTGCCAAAATCGCGTATGGGTCGTACTCTGATTCCCAAGAGTTGCTTAGGTTATCACTGATGTTTGCCGAGTATTCTTCGCCTTGCTCATCATCATTTGAACCCCAACACCATAGTAGGCCTTCGGTATCTTTCATAAGAATCGCATGACCGATTTCACCATCGTTGCGTGCGAAGCTGCCCATTTTTGCCGCTTTGCCGTTAAAGTGGTCGATAGTGAAGCCTAGCGTTGGTACAACTGGCGGCGTAGCGCCTTCTTTCACTTCTGGTAGTTTAAAGGTTACGCGAGCTTTGCCATCTTCGTTATCTTCTACGTTAACGGTAAAAGTTTGGCCTGCAGCGTAAGCTTTTTCTGGTGTACCTTCGATAGTGATGATTGCGTTGTCGTTTTCATCGATAGACAAGCCGTCGATAGAGATCGATTCCGCTGAATACTCTTCTAGTTGGCCATCTTCGTCTTTAAATAGACCAGAGATATCAAGAGTTTGCTCGAAAGCTTCACCTTGTTGTAGCTGCCAGCCATCAACGATACTTTGAAGGTGTTTTTGCTCTTCTTCAATGACGATTGGTGCTTGGTTTGCTGTTTCGATGTCCAGCTCAAATACAGTGCTTACAGTCGAAAGCGCTTTGCCTGCAGAGTCTTTATCTTCCGCTGTTAGGATGATTTCGAACTCACCTGCTTTGGTGACTTCAGCAGCTGACAAAAGAATCAATTGGTTGCCTTCAATGCGAACGTCGATGCCAGTTCCACCTAGATTGCGAGACAGTTTAGGCGTCACCAGGTTTTGGTCTTTGTCTTTGAATAGACCTTCGATGTTCAGCTCTACACCATCGAAACCTGCACCTTTAACGATCTCAGGTAGGTTCTCTAGCTTGTCTTCTGCCGCTTCTTCAACGTCTTCGTTAACAACAAGCTTGTTGTTGACTACGGTTTCTGGCGCTAGGTTTTCGCTTTCTGGTGTGCTATCAGTGATCACTGGGCGTAGGTTTGGATCATTGATATCTGCACCAGACTCCACCAGACGGTCTACTTCTTGATCAGCTGCTTGCGCGAATTCAGTTGCTTTTTTCTCGTAGTTTGCCGGGTTTTGCGCTTTAGATTCCGTCAGAATCTGAGCGGTTTTATGTAGTTCGGCACTTTTATCTACACCCGAAACGAAATCGCTGTATAGGTCGATAGGTGCTTCTTCCGTACCACCAAGTGCTTGGTTTACTTTTGCTACTGCTTCCTCTTCCGTTAGCGCACTGTCGTTTGCCATTTCAATTGCAACAAGGTCAGTGATTGGTGAGATAACGTTAGAAGAGTTTGGTGCGCGGAAAACCAGTTCGTGTGCCATCGCTTGGCTTGGGTGATCCATATCTACAGTGTAAGTACCTGCGTAAGTCGGATCTAAAGCGATAAGCTGTTTCTGTTTTGCACCGTTTGGCGTGATAGTTTGCAGTGCCAGAGTACTCTCTGGTTTTGCTTTGATTTTAAGCTGACCTTTCTCATCGGTTAGGCCAAGGAATGTATCATTGGTGTCCCATTGACCATTGTTGTTCAGATCTTCAAATACCACAGCATTTTTGAAGTAGCCATCGAAGCCAGTGATCACTACACCAGAGTTGCCACCGTTTGAACCACCATCTGAACCACCACAACCTGTTAGCGCGATAGCCACTGACGCTGCTAGTAAACTCACCTTATTCATTGTTTTAATCCTTGTTTCATTTCCGAATGAGAAAGTCGCTTTTTATCGTTTTATCTTTCAATCTCACTAGTGATATTGAAAAAGCAGCGCATTTTGGATCGGTTTTGGAAGCGGCTTCAAGACACGAAAAGCCACAAAAAAACCGTAAAAAAACTTTGAATATTTTTGTGGCGTTGATTAGTGGTGTGAATGGCGGCTTGAGGTGGTTGTCATTTAATACAAATACTTATTTTGATTCCTTACTCATTTGTGAGTGGTTTTTGAACCAATAGGATCGTAATAAATCATATTCATTTTCAACTCCTCTACGCTAATGGCGTATTGAGGAAGTGGGCGCAAGATGTAGCTATAAGCTTCACCCTGAAGAAAAACGTCATTGGCATGGTAGTCATTATTGAAATAGACATAAGCGTATGCCGACGGTTTAGGAGCAGTCGCGCAATAGGTATTGTTGGAGTAAGAAATTACATCGCTAAACATCCCTTCACCAGCGATGATTGAGGTGTCCCAAAACTGACAGAATTCATGAGCAAATAAGTCGCTATTAGACGCGACTATGTTGAGATCTGAGTCGAAACCGTCGTAATGCTCATTACCTTGAGCGAAGCGTCGGTCAAAAATATAGTTACCAGCAAGCGCATGGCGATAACCACCGGCAGTCGGAATGAGCAGATCAAATCGGGCGGATTGATACAGCTTCTCTCCTGTGTTGACGTTCAAACGCTCTTCCATTGATCGTTTGTTCTTCTGCATGGTGTAGCTTTCGAAGCGATTATTGTCGAAAACAGTGATGAAGTAGTTTTCGGTTTCTTTGTGTACGCGTGAGGTGTAGACCTTTTTGGTGGTCCAGATTTGTTGTGAGTCGCTTGTTTGCACTATTAATGATTCATCGCTGATCTGATACTGACCGACTTTCTTTAATTCATGCTCTTCAGGGCAATGGGTTTTGTTGTTGGCAGCCGCATAGAAGACTTCTTCTTCGACAAACTTAAATGCCTCACAGTACACCACTTCATAGGCGTATTTTTTCCCACCAAGTAAGTTTGTGGTTTCCAGGCGATACACAATGCCATCAATGAGAGGGTGCTCGGTATCATTTTGTTCCTCGATTACTGATGGTAGCTCAAAGCGTGTCGTTACCCAAGCATGGTCTTCTGTGCCGTGGTGGTCATCACGAGCTGATACAGCTAAGTAAGTGGTTTGGTCGAACGCTTTTGGTGCGTCTTGCAGCATGATTTGTCCTTGATTAAGGACACTTAACCCGTTGGCGTTTTCCAACCAAATTCGGGTGGTGAGAAGGTCGCCTTCTGGATCTTCAAACAGCTGCTCTAATCCCAGCGAATAGTTGATCGGGTTGTTCTGTGCTAGCTCCCAACCAAAGATGATGGTTTGAAGCTGCTGTTCTACCGCAAGGTTAATGATCGGTTTGCCGTTGTCTGTCGAATCATGGTTTGGGTTGTTGCTAACGTAGGTTTGAGTCAGGCTTCCGGAGTAATTGACCACCGATGATCCAAAAGCATCTGGAACCTGTTCAGGATGATCTGACAAGGTTGATTCGAGAGCTTTTTCAAAGGCGAGATCGTTGTTTCTCTCTAGTACTGAGGAGGTTAAGGCTTGCTTCACTTCAATCAACGAAGTGCGCTCACCTTGGGACGTTTTTCTCTTATCTAGGCCATTTTGTGCTGGTTCTATATTGGCAGCCGCAGCGGCTGTTTGTTCATCTGAAAGCCAGTAGCTTGCCATCAAGCAGACACCCAGTGCGCCTGCAATCCAGTATTTTTTCGTCATGATATTACGCGTGCGCCATTCTTGATTGCAGCCAACTGCGCGAGAACTTAAGGTCTTTTTCAATCAAACTGGCGCTGCATTCGAGCAGTTCACAGATCTCTTGGTTTTTCATGCCCATCAGGTACTTGAGCTTTAGCGCGTTAGATTGGCGTGGATAGCGCACACTAAAGTTGTCGAGCGCTTTGTCCATGATGATGAGTTGCTCGAAGCGATCTTCTTCCTCCTTCATCAAGGTGATGTGTTGGCGCTTCTGCGCTTGATGGGCGCGTGCATTGTCGATCAGGATTTGGCGCATCACTTTGGCTGCCATTAAGAAGAAGTCGCGCTTGGTTTCAATCTCACTCATGTCGCAGTTAGACATTTTCAAATAAGCATCATGAATGAGCGCCGTGGTGCTGTTGACGCTGTCTGAAAGCACCTTGTTGTCGGTGCCGTATTTCTCTGCGTTGCGTTCACGCTCCTGTTGGGCGATTTTACGCAGCTGTAGGTAAGCGAATTGGTACAACTCACTTTCCGCTTTTTTATCGCCGGCTTGCCACTGCTGGATAATTTGCGTCAGGGTAGATTTAGAAGCCATGGCTATACGTCCTAACTTACTTTTATAAACTCAGAGATAGAATGGGTTTCGATACGATCAGAGCCATCGCGATTACGACTGATGTCTTGCTGGTAACGATACAAAATGCCTTGCTCCCACGTTTTACCTGCTGGCAGGTATTCCCACGTGGTGTAGTTGATTTCTGAAGGGGCGGGTGACCAGCGAACCATCACGTTCATCTGTGCTAATTCGGCGTTTTCCTGATCGTTGTTGACCCACCACATGTCTAAGTATTCGTTAGTGACGTCTTGGGTGTATAGGTTGATATCTGTGGGGCATTTAACGGCATCGACAGGTAAACGCAACACTTGGTTATGGCGCATTAGAAGACACGATTGTTTCATAGAGTCTTGTAGGTATTGAGTTTGCTGCCACACGCCTTGGTAGGCAATTTGGTTATCAACCGAATCAGGGTAGGTAAACCACAGCATTTCAGTGCGGTTGTGGTGTTTAACGTGTTCATTTGGCCCCAAACCTTGCACTTTTTCCATCAACAGTTGGGTATTTGGATCGAAGTTGAGTGCGACCGAGCGATATTTCCAGTCGCCTTCATCATCATAATCTTCCAGCGAGAAGCCATTTAGATCATTGCGGGTGCAACCTGTATCCGCGCAGCCGACAAAGCTCTCCCACTCTGAGAACTTTTCAATTGGTTCGATAATGTCTTCGGTGACGCTTTGATTGAGTGCTAAGAAACAGCCTTGGAAGTAGTCCCCCACGCTTGGGTGCTGGATCAGGTTTTCTTCAGTGATGGTGAAGTTGACCTCACCGATTGGTGGGCGATAGCGGGGGTGGTGCTGATAACGGATATCGAATGCACAGGCGCGACCTTGCCAATCCTTCTTCTTGATGATGATGTTCTTAAAGCGCACATCACGAGGCTCAAAAATGATTTCATCTGAGGCAAAGTTTTTCTCGATGTAGCGTTGGCTTTCATTAAGGTGTTCGACCGCTTCTTGTACCGAAACCCAATCCAAATTGAGTTGTTGTCTAGCGTCATCTAGAAAGTTGAGGTCGAGGCGCTTGAGCTGCGCTTGGAAAGTGGGGTCGGAGAGTACTTTATTGGCCAGAACTATCTCTTGGCGGTTTTCTGGTGTGCTATCGAGAGAGAGCAATAAGCGAGTCATGTTGATGCTGCGACTTGGCTTGGTGGTCGCCATGGTTGGCGTGATCACTTCTTGGCTCGACATCGTAGTGAGCAAGTAGCCTTTGTCGTCATTGCCGAGGAAGAAGCTGATGACATCGCCAGGGCGATACTGAAACGCGCCTTTATCGGTGTGGCCAGAGAGGTTGGAGCTGGTTTTGTAATACAGACCAGTCACCGGTGAATCGATGAAGAAACCTTGCTTTATGGTAGGCGTTGTTGCTTCTAACGAGGGAGTCGCAGAAGTTGAGCTCGCCCATGCTGGCGCTATCGCTAAAGCAGACAGCCAGATCGCAACGGAACGTGTGTGCATCTTTGTTTTTAAGCCTTTTTCTTGTTTAGCCTTACTGTTGAGTGCGGTCCTTTGGAGCACAATTTGGCTGACAACTTATTGATTTAGTGAGGTGCTTCTCTGGCACCGGCGTCATCATCGCCAACAACATTTTTTGTTTTATGTGTTTGGGAATATCTGGGTTAGACAGAATTCGCCTACGTGTCAGCTCCATCATGGCACTGACGGACATTTGCTCGACGTTTTGCCCCTTGGCATGAAAGACAAGGCGCGTGACTTCGTACATGATGTCTTCTGCAATCTTCTTCTCTTGCTGCAGTTGTATGTTCTTTTGAATCAGCGTATTACCAAACAGCAAGCCAGATAACACTAAGATTGCGGACAACACCGATGGCAGCGGTCGACGTTGTACTAAACGAAGCGTGCTGTACAGCGGCCAGTGCTTCTTTTGCTCAATTGGGCGTCGCTCCAAAATGCATTCAATATCTTGGCGCAGCGCGCGAACATTGAGGTAGCGCTGTTTCGCTTTGGTCCGCGTCGCGCGCCTTACCACCCAATAAATATCTGTCCACATTGGCTGATCAGGAAACATCAGCGCCAGAATCTTACCCAGTGAATACACATCACTTTGCTCAGTCAAAAACGCTCCGGCTTGCTGTTCTGGACTGGCGTATTTTTCACTGAAGGCGATCAATACTGGAGACGTATCATCACTGCTTGATTGCACTTTTTGTGTCAGGTTGAAATCGAGCAGTTTTGGTCGTTTATTGCGATCAATCAGGATGTTTTCTGGTTTGAGGTCCGCATGTAGAACTTGATGCTGGTGGGCGTGTTCCATTGCCTGACAAATCTGCTTGAACAGCAACAATTTGTCGTCCTCTTCCATTGGCGTGAGCAACAAATAGGAGTCTAGAGTTTGACCAAAAACGCGCTCCATCACGATATAAACTGAGTCGCCGTGCAAGCCGCCATCAAACACTTTGGCAATGTAAGGGTGGTTCAAACGAGCCAGAAGCTGGGCTTCATCAAACAGCGCGCGTTTGCCCAAAACATTACTAAGATTGGCTTGGATGAACTTGATCGCCAGATCTTGTTCAAACGTCTCGTCAGCGCGCAATGCCGCATATACCACCCCCATGCCTCCACGACCTAACTCGTGGGTAAGGCGGTACTTGCTGATCACTTCCCCCGTGAGATCGACCTCTTTTGTGGTCGCCAAGCTAGCACCGAAGCCGAGCAACTGTGTCAGTTGTTCTTCTTCACTTTCGCTGGCTAAAAGATGGGCGACTTGGAGATACAGCTCTGGTTGACTCTGCTGCAATTCGTCGAGGTATTGCTGCTTCTGAGAGTCGTCCAGATCAAGCAGGTGATAGTAAATCTGGGTTTCGCTGGAGATTAACGGCACTGTGCTTCGTATCTTATTGTTTTAGGTGCGGTATTTTATAAGAAACTCAATATTAATTTCATTTATTTATTAAGCTCTAAATCACAATGTTAGCATTGCAATTTGATGGTTATTTGAGCGTTAAGGTTATGATTTTATTAATGATGTAGCAGATGGTTTTTACTGAGCTTGTCGGCGACGAGTCTATTAGTCATAATGTTACTAGTAACATTACTGATAAATTAGATATTTATGGCTCAGCAGAATAAGAAAGCAAGAACGACATTGCAGGATGTCGCAGACAAAGTTGGCGTAACAAAAATGACCGTCTCGCGTTACATGCGCAATCCAGAGTCGGTGGCAGAAAAAACACGGGTGAAGATTGCCGCCGTGATTGAAGAGATGGGCTACATCGAAAACCGTGCACCGGCGATGTTGTCGAAGTCTTCCAGTAAAGCGATTGGTATTTTGTTGCCTTCACTGTCCAACCAAATTTTTGCGTCTTTTGTTCAGGGCATTGAAACCGTCACTAAAGCCAATGGCTACGAAACGCTACTTGCGCACTTTAGTTATGACGAGCTGGAAGAAGAACGCAAAATCGCGTCGCTGCTTTCTTATCAAGTTGACGGCTTAATCCTAACCGAAAGTCACCATACTCAACGCACTTTGCAGATGATCAAGAACGCAGGTGTACCCGTGGTCGAAACCATGGAACTGCCAGAGCAGCCGATAGATATGGCGGTTGGTATGGATCACGAAGACGCTTCTTACAGCGTCGTAAAGCGCATGTTGGAATCGGGCAAGCGTACCATCGTTTACTTCGGTGCTCGTTTGGATACGCGTACTAAATTGCGTATGCAGGGCTACGATCGTGCAATGATAGAAGCAGGGTTGGAGCCAAAACACGTGCTAACGGGCGATCACTCAAGCTTCTCGCTGGCACATGATTTGTTGGAGCGCGCACTGGCAACCTACCCAGAACTTGATGGTGTATTTTGTACCAACGATGACATCGCGATTGGTACCTTGTTGAGCGCTCAGCAGCGCGGTATCAAAGTGCCTGATCAACTTGCGGTTGTGGGTTACAACGCATTAGACATCGGACAAACCATCAGCCCGAAACTGACCAGTGTGGATACACCGCGTTTCGAGATTGGTGAGAAAAGTGCCGAGCTATTGATTGCACGCCTTAAGGGTGAAGAGCAAGCCGAGACGGTCGTGAACATGGGCTATCAAATTACAGCAGGCGAGAGCGTCTAACTCGCTCTGGTTCACGTCTATTTTTCATCATTCGTTTCTGATAAGGACACGGGCATGCCACATCAACTTGATGCGTTAGATCTTAATTTAATGCGCTTACTTAAAGCCGTGGTAGAAAATCGCAGCATCAAGTTGGCGGCGATGCAGCTTGGCATTTCGCAACCCAGTGCCAGTCGTGGGGTGATGAAACTTAAAGACGTGTTTGATGATCCGCTGTTTGTGCGTAAAGCCCATGGGGTAGAGCCATCCCCAATGGCGATTCGCTTAGCGGCGGAGTTCGATAACATGCTGTCTCCGCTAGAAAAAGTAGTGCAGGAGTTTTCGGAGTTTGACCCGCTCGAATACCAAGGTCAGATTGCGATTGTGACCGACCCTTATTTGATGGACGAACAAGGTCAGCGTTTATTGCGTGGTTGCCATCAGGCATTTCCTCAAGCCTCGTTTGCTTTCTCAAGCTGGAACATCTATTCCCAAGACGAGATGTTAGAGGGCGAGCATGACTACTGTATTCTCGATCAAGAAACTGAATTGTCGAAAGACATCTACATGCGCCCTCTGTTTGTCGAGAAGCGCGTGATTTTGGCGCGTAAAGACCATCCGACGTTGTCGCAAATCAGCAATGATTGGGATACGGTGTCGAAATTGCCACTGGTTTCTTTGCCTGCACCAGCATCCTACAACCCGTTGTGTACGGTGGAATCGGAATATCGCCGAATGGGGTACGAACCCGTTGTATTGCTCAAGTCCTACAACTTGCGCGTCGCTTGCCAAATGCTGCTTGAGACCGATGCCATCATGTACGCCAGCCAAAGTACCGCGCACTTGATGCACGAGCTTGCCTCTTATCCAATGCCGATGGTAAACCGTGAGTTCAGTCAATTTGTTGTTTCGGGCGGTTATTTACAGACCTACCGTAATCATCCATTGCACCGCCATTTGCACCAAGTGGTGCAGCAAACCCTCAATACTCCATTAACGTGATCGGATAAGCAAACTGTCCTTTAAGATATTCAAAAATGAATATCTCAATTACCTGTCTGTTTCGCTGAAGAAGGGCTAATCTGACTACAAATAGTCAGGAGAAGCGGCTCTTTTTAACTTATCAATTCTTTGAATGTCTGATTCTTAAAGGACATTCACCATTCTCCGTTATGCAGTTTTTTAATTTCTGGGGAGGATGAATCATGCTCATTGCACGTCTATTTTTATTGCTTGCCATCGTTGCCGAAGTTGCTGGTACTAGTACGATGTCGTTTATTGGTGAAAGTAATGCGTGGGAAGGCTATCTGGTGATGTACGTTCTGATCGCCATTTCCTATTACTTCTTGTCGAAAGCGGCAAAGAAAATCTCTATCGGTGTCGCGTACGCAACATGGGAAGGTTTGGGTATCGCCTTGATTACCCTAGTTTCTATCGTTTTGTTTGATGCCAACTTAAGCACGCAGCAGTTGCTTGGTTTGGCGCTGGCAGTCGTCGGTATTGTGTGTGTGACGCTCGGCGAATCACAGGGTCAGCCTCAACAAAAAGATGAGTTGCCAAGCTCATCGAATGCGAGGTGTTAATCATGAGCCAATTTTTTACTGTTTCATTTGGATTTGTTGTTATGGCGGCGTTGGTCGACATCATGGCGAACATGGCGCTGACTCGCTCTAAAGGCTTTAAGCACAAAGGGTGGGGCATCACTGCGATTGTTTTGGTGATGGCGGCGTTTACCTTGCTTGCTCAAGCGGTAAAAGAAATCGACCTTGCGATCGCATACGCTTCTTGGGGCGCAATAGGTATCTTAGGTACCGCGATTGGTGGTGCTTTGCTGTTCAAACAAAAACTTAAGCCGATTGGCTGGTTTGGTATCTTTGTGGTGATTGCTGCGGTTGTGGTGATGAAGACGGCTTGATGTCGTTTGCTGAATCCTAGATATCGTCATTCTGAGCATCGAGGGATGAGCGTGATTCAGAATCTACCAATAAAAAGTGCTGTGGCAGAGGTATTTCCTCTCACTTCACAGCACTTTGATAATAGATTCCTGATCTCGCCTAGGCTCGTCGGAATGACGGATTCATTCATTTATTTAAAAAGAAAAGTGACCAACCCCAAAGTTCGTCATTCTGAACAGCGAGGGACGTATATGGA
>NZ_JAHGAH010001019.1:0-616 GCF_030248475.1 Vibrio sp. D173a | reverse complement strand
CCGAAAGCAGAAGAGAAGATGGCGATCCTGCAAGATACCATCGCGACGCTCACGGGTGCGGGTTACCAGTTTATCGGCATGGACCACTTTGCGCTGCCAGAAGATGAGCTCGCAGTGGCTCAGCGTGAAGGTATTCTTCACCGTAACTTCCAAGGCTACACCACTCAAGGTGAGTGTGACCTGATTGGCTTTGGTGTCTCGGCAATCTCTATGGTGGGTGACGCGTACGCGCAGAACCAGAAAGAGTTGAAGAAATACTACCCGCAAGTCAACGACCTGCGTCATGCCCTCTGGAAAGGTGTGGCTCTAGATAACGACGATTTACTGCGTCGTGAAGTGATTAAGCAGCTGATCTGTAACTTTAAACTGGATAAGACCCAGATTGAATCTGAGTTCTCAGTTAACTTTAATCGCTACTTCAAAGAAGACTTAGAGCTACTGCAAACCTTCATTAATGATGAGCTAGTTGAAGTGGATGACAAAGAGATCCGCGTAACCCTGCGTGGTCGTTTGTTGATTCGTAACATCTGTATGTGTTTCGACAAATACCTGCGTGCCAAGGCTCGCCAACAGCAGTTCTCTCGCGTTATCTAAGCGAGCTCTGTTTTCGAAAAAT
>NZ_JAHGAH010001018.1:0-1021 GCF_030248475.1 Vibrio sp. D173a | reverse complement strand
CAGAGACAAGGAATACGCTATGTCACCTATTAAATCAGCAGGTAAAAAATTCACTCTTGCAGCAGCATTAGTTGGCGCGAGTTTTTCAGTGATGGCAGCAGACATCGACATGAGCGTCGATAGCAATGATTTGGCGATTAAAGGTTATGGTCCTGTGGCCTACTTTACGGATGCAGGCGCAGTACAAGGTTCACCTGAATATACTGCCACTTACAAAAATGCCATTTACCAGTTTGCAAGCAGCGAAAACCGCGACCAATTCCGCGCCGATCCACAAGCTTATGCGCCTCAATATGGCGGCTACTGTGCCTTTGGTGTAGCAATGGGTAAGAAGTTCGAAACAGACCCTAACGCATGGAAGATTGAAGACGGTAAGCTCTACTTGAACTTAGATAAATCGGTGCAAAAACGCTGGTTAGAAGATACCCAAGGCTTCATTCAAGATGCTAACGGCAACTGGCCAGAGATCAAAACCGTTGATGCCGCTAAGCTTTAAAAGGAAACCATCTTTCCCTTCCCTTGAAGCAAAACGGAAGAGTATGACTCTTCCGTTTTCATTTCCATATGATCAGCGTACCTCTCTAACGGTGCTTAAAGCGTCGCGTGAGATAAGGTGCACCAATCAAGATCCAGAGCATCCCAATCAAGATTGCCAGTGCGTTCACGGCTAAGAGCACGATACTGGTTGTCGCAGACGAGACTAAAGACAGGCTCGTTCCCGCAATGACCGCAGCACCGACTATCGAAGCAATAACTTGCTGCCAAGGGTTAAGCTTCAAAGCTTCTGACTGGTCGCTACGCACCAACAATGCAATGAATAGCCCAAGTGCAGCAAACCATGAGAACACGTAAAGGGGCTGCAGTAACTGTAAGGTACCAAAGAAATAAACCACCAATAACAACAGCCACAAACGCTTAGATTCAACTAACCGTTTCTGATTTGCGATTCTAAACTCGTAGACCTTCAGAGATATCAAAGCGATCAAACCGCCTAATCCGACTCCCGCGACAATGTCGGTAG
>NZ_JAHGAH010001017.1:0-846 GCF_030248475.1 Vibrio sp. D173a | reverse complement strand
TGGGTGTAGCCTTCATAACCAATTGATGTGGGTAGTGTCCTTGCTTAGCGCCTTTCTCACGTAGCTCTAATCGCTGGTGGACACCAAATCGGTGCTGCTCATCGATAATGACGAGGCCTAGGTTATGGAAGGTAACATGCTCTTGGAACAGAGCGTGCGTTCCGACCACCATTTGCGCCTCGCCACTGGCAATACGTTCAAGTTCTTTCTCTTTGGCTTTGCCTTTGAGCTTACCGGCTAGCCAACCGACTTGAATACCCATGCTCTCAAACCAATTAGCAAAGTTTATTGAGTGCTGCTCTGCCAGAAGCTCAGTTGGTGCCATTAGCGCGACTTGTTGGCCGTGCTCTAAAGCGCGAACGGCGGCGAGGGCGGCGACTAGCGTTTTACCTGAGCCTACATCACCTTGTACTAAGCGCATCATAGGGTGTGGTTTCTCTAGATCGCCCTCAGTCTCTTTCACCACGCGTGCTTGTGCATTGGTTGGCGAGAATGGTAATTGCGCTAGCAGTTTGTCTTTGAGCGTATGCACTGGCGGCAGTGGAATCGCGTTGTCTTGTTGCCCCTTGCTGCGAACCGATAGCATTGATAGGTTTTGTGCGAGCAGCTCTTCCATGATCAAACGCAGTTGAGCTGGATGCTTACCTTCATCAAATAGCTCAAGGTCGATCCCCGGTGGTGGTCTATGGATGGTATGTAGCGCCTGAGCCAGTGTAATTTGGTGATCGTATAAACCAGAAGGCAGTGGTTCATTAACCGCGGCTTTATCGATAAGCTCTAGTGCTTGGTCGGTAAGGTTACGCAGCGTGACTTGTCTTAGGCCATCTGTGGTTGGGTAAACCGGTG
>NZ_JAHGAH010001016.1:0-836 GCF_030248475.1 Vibrio sp. D173a | reverse complement strand
TGGAAGAACAACGCGCATGCTTCAAAGAAGATTACGAAGCCAAGTAATAGTAGCCAAGAGAGGCGACCTTTAGAGAAATCTTTGAGCATTACAAGAAAATTCACGAATTTAGTCCTTCAATAAAATTAAAAAAGCCCTGATTACTCAGAGCTTTTTATCTTGGATAAGTTTCCTAATCAATGATTATTTTTCATTACTTAGATTCACTTATTCGTATCAGCCTACCAATTCGCCAATTAATGGCCGTTTGAGATGATTGATGTCACTTCGCCAGTGCGAGCCGTGATCCAACCTGCATCATAGAACCATGCGGTCATTGGCTCAACAAAGAACACGATTCCTGCAAGGCCAACCAGAGCCAGTACGATGGTGTAAGGCAGTGCCATAATAACCATACGACCGTAAGATAGGCGGATAAGTGGTGCTAGAGCCGAAGTCAGTAAGAATAGGAATGCCGCTTGGCCGTTTTGCGTTGCAACTGAAGGTAGGTTAGTACCCGTGTTGATAGCAACAGCAAGTAGGTCGAATTGGTCACGTGTGATGATACCGTCGACTAGAGCCGTCTTCACTTCGTTGATGTAAACCGTACCTACGAATACGTTGTCCGAAACCATCGAGAGGATACCGTTAGCCACGTAGAACAGAGCAAGTTGTGCACCTTTGTCTTCAACGTGAAGTACGGCATCGATAACTGGCTTAAATAGACCTTGGTCGATGATTACCGCAACGATAGAGAAGAATACAGCGAGTAGCGCGGTAAATGGCAGTGCCTCTTCAAATGCTTTACCCATTGAGTGCTCTTCGATAACACCAGTAAATGCAGTTGCAAGGATGAT
>NZ_JAHGAH010001015.1:0-743 GCF_030248475.1 Vibrio sp. D173a | reverse complement strand
AACGCTAATATGCCAAGTATGACAACGACGACGATCAGTTCGACTAATGAGAAGCCTCTATTTTTCAATGTGAATATTCCTGTTTAGATGCTGTGTTACTGCTAATGACTTACCCAAAGCGGTAGTGTCATTGTTTCTTGTAAGTTGTTCGCAAAGGTAGCTATAAGGGTATGTCACGTAGCATCACTTACGACGTCATTGTTCGAAATCATGTCGATAGAATCGTGATGACCTTTGATTGGATATACCTTCTCAGTACCTCAGCGGCGTCGCAGTTTAATCACGGGTTCAGGAATTGGTAGCTCTAGTGATGAGGTTTTATAACGTTTTTGTTTTTAATAAAGATGATGTAAATTAATGGGTAATATTTCCCTTTAAATCATAAGGTTAATGGGTTTGCTAGTAGATAAGAGATAAAAGCATAGTGCAGTCTATCTTGGCTAGCGTTAAGGCTTTCAACGCTCCCGCCTCATTTGAACCCGCTTAAATCCTACCTGTTCACTGACCTGACACGCCTTGTTACACACCGCATCAAAAACCACGAAAGAAATTCGAATCGCTATAGGTCTGGTAATGGGAACATTTATCGCTTCGCACTATTGAGTGTATTAAAGGAAAATCATGGAAAAGAAACTTCAAACCAAACTCGCGACAAGCTTACTGCTGCTTAGAATTGGCATCTTTATCGTCTACTTATTCAGGGGCTTGGATAAAATCCTAGTTCCCGAGCACGCGGTGAAAGT
>NZ_JAHGAH010001014.1:0-1528 GCF_030248475.1 Vibrio sp. D173a | reverse complement strand
CATCATACACTACGGCACGGGGAGGGCGAGTATCTTTTAATGGCTCGGCGTCATAGCGCGCTATCCGTTTACCGCTTTCAGTGTCCCAGATACTGACTTGGCTTGATGGTGTACCCGTAACCAATTGTGTGCCGTCATCAGAAAAACGAGCGGTAGAGAAAATGAGCTGACGTGACCAACTCTGTAGCTCCGCTTGTGGCTCGGCTGTTTTTAAGTCCCAAACAATGGCTTGGTTTCCACCGTCAGAGGTGAAGGCCAGTTCACCGTCGCGTTGTAGCACTACTCTAACGACGCGTTGTTCGTGCTCGAAGGTGCGCAGTACTAGTCCCGTTTCCGTATCCCAAAGGTAGGCTTTGTAGTCATTACCGCCTGAGAGTGCGTAGCGGCCATTGGAAGAGAGTGAGACAGAATTGACTTTTTCTCTGTGTGCGAGGAACTCTAAGCGACGACCAGTGACTAAGTCCACATAGATGGCTTTACCGTTTGATAACCCGAGCAAGACTTTCTCGCCATTACTGGAGATGTCGACATCGCGGATCAGTCCGTCAGAGATCGACCAAAGTCCCTCGGCTTGCGTCCAAGTGAGATCCCAAACGGCAAAGTTCATCTGACTGGCTGTCACCGCATAGCGACCATTGTCAGAGATCTTGATGCGCGTAATTGGGGAGCCAACTTGGTCTTGTTGGCCAAGCTGAGCGAGCTCTTGGTTTTCCGCCAAGTCCCAAAGCCGCAAGTGTTTTTGTTGGGAGTAGAGCAGGGCAAAGCGACCTTCTCTGCTTAGCGCAAAGCTGGTGGCACCATTGGGTTCAATATCCCAACGTTGATCATCCTCTTGGGAGAAAAAACATCCATTTAACAGAGTGATGACAATTGCATATAGTAATGAGTGAAAAAATATTCGCATCACGTCTAACAATCCGGTTTGTGTCAAAAGACATAGAACTAGTATATTGTTATAACTAACGTATTCACACCAATCTAATCACTAGATTTGTGCACAATAACCAATGGCTTGGCCATTAATTGGAGTATTCATGAAATCAGTTTTAAAAGTATCACTGCTTGCCGCGACGGTTATGCTAGCAGTTGGTTGTCAGAAAGAAGAACCAAAGGCAGAAGCTCCTCAAGTCGAAGAAGTGAAAGTTGAAGCAGTAAACTTTAAAACAGAAGACGACAAAGCGGCTTACGCAATCGGTGTTTCATTTGCAAACTACCTAAGCACAAGCATTGATAAGCCAAGCGAGCTAGGCATTAACCTAGACAAAGAGATGGTACTTCAAGGTATCGAAGATGTATTCGCAGGCAACACTGCACTGAACGAAGAAGAGACGCGCGCGGCACTTGAAGCTCTTGACCAACGTGTAGCTGAAACAATGCAAGCTCAAGCAGCAGAGAAGTCAGCAGAAACTAAGAAAGCGGGTGATGACTACCGCGCTGAGTTTGAGAAAACAGAAGGCGTTCAGAAAACTGACACTGGCCTCCTATACCAAGTAATGACAGCGGCTGAAGGTGAGTCTCCAAAAGACAC
>NZ_JAHGAH010001013.1:0-626 GCF_030248475.1 Vibrio sp. D173a | reverse complement strand
TTGCTAGGTTGATATACTCTTTCTTATATGGAACATCGTCCATCGATGTATTGTTCAAGAAACAGTCCACAATCATCGTCTTAAAACGGCTCAACATCTTCTTGTGACGCATCATTGTCGCCGTCAAAATGTCGATATGATTCATGTTATGGCTCGCAGAACACAACGAGTACTCATGGGCGATTGCTACTAAGTTTTTACCCGCACTGCGTCTTTGGGCCAAACGCTTTTTATTGTTTAGAATTACTGAACGGTAATCGACACTAGTTTCAATTTGCGAACTTACTGACATTGACTGAGACACAAGGTTTTTAAGCCATGTTCGAGTTTCACTTCCTTGCTTAATTAGCTCGTCGTACAAATGCTGAGAAAACAATTGTTCAGCGGTTCCTGTCAAAAACCTATAAGCGACACTGGAGCCATTTCGATACATTACAGAACACTTTCTCTCACCAAGCTTTTCATATTCGAACACGATGACAGATTTTGGGGTGGGCAAGTAGTAATCAACAAAGTAAACTTTATCCGCTTGTCTATCCACCAGCTTACTCGGATCGGCTCCATAGAACGGTGGAAGTAAGCTTAACAAAGTGGATTTACCAGCTCCGTTATCACCCGTATTGTTG
>NZ_JAHGAH010001012.1:0-1570 GCF_030248475.1 Vibrio sp. D173a | reverse complement strand
TTTTTGCTTTATATTGACGTAAATTATTTAGATTTCCTTAAAATCCGCTTTTCTTGTAAAGACTTGGGTGAAAAATACCAACTCGCTACACACAATGTAGTGGAGATAACGTGCGAAATCAGTACACTAAAACGTTAACAGAATCATTTGTAGCCGAACTAAAGGCTTAATCCACTCACTGAGAAGACTATGACAGAAGCGTTCAAACATATTTCAGTATTGCTTAACGAATCAATTGACGGACTGGCGATCAAACCCGATGGTACCAACATTGACGGTACTTTTGGCCGTGGTGGTCACAGCCGTACAATCCTGTCTAAACTGGGCGAGAATGGACGACTATTTAGTATCGACCGCGATCCACAAGCGATCGCAGAAGCACAAAAAATTGATGATCCTCGTTTTACTATCATCCACGGTCCATTCTCTGGCATGGCAGAATACGCAGAGCGCTACGATCTTGTCGGCCAAGTAGATGGTGTACTTCTAGACCTTGGTGTCTCTTCTCCTCAACTGGATGACGCAGAGCGCGGTTTCAGCTTCATGAAAGATGGCCCGCTGGATATGCGCATGGACCCAACCTCAGGTATCCCTGTTTCTCAGTGGTTAATGGATGCTGATCTTGATGACATCACGTGGGTTATCCGTGAGTTTGGTGAAGATAAACACGCACGCCGTATTGCGAAAGGCATCGTTGCTTACCGTGAAAATGAAGAGAACGAACCGCTAACACGTACGGGTCAACTGGCTAAGCTGATCTCCGATTTGGCGCCAAAGAGCTTCAAAGAGAAAAAGCACCCAGCAACACGTGCTTTCCAAGCATTCCGTATTTACATCAACAGTGAACTGGAAGAGATTGATACGGCACTGAAAGGCGCAGCAAGCATTCTTGCACCGGAAGGTCGCCTGTCTGTTATCAGATTCAACTCACTTGAAGACCGCATGGTAAAACGCTTTATCCGTAAAGAGAGCCAAGGTCCTCAGGTTCCTCACGGTTTGCCACTGACAGAAGAGCAGATTAAAGCGCTAGGCAGTGCTGATCTTAAGCCTGTCGGCAAAGCGATCAAACCGTCTAAACACGAGGTTGATGAAAACACTCGTTCACGTAGCTCAGTATTACGCATTGCAGAAAAGCTGTAGTAGATGAAGACCGCCAAGCCAAACTTAGCCAAGATTATCTTCTTTGATCTAATATCAGTGGGTCGCGTCCCACTGTTATTGCTCATTGCTATCTTCGCGAGTGCGATGGGGGTCGTACTTACTACACACATGTCTCGCCAAGCCATTACCCAGAAAGATATGGCTTTGGTTGAGCGTGAGCAGCTTGATGACGAGTGGCGAAACCTAATGCTCGAAGAGACCGCGCTGGCCGAACACAGCCGAGTACAAGCCTCTGCGATTAAAGAGCTTGATATGAAGCGCCCTGACTCAGACAAAGGAGTTGTGATCTCACTGAAATGACCGCAAAAAAGGAAAAAGCACCTGCGAAGAAAGCCGAAGCCGTTTCTGCCAAAGCTGTCGCAGCGAATGAAAAGGATGCCGATCCTATCGTGATCAAATGGCGCTTTAA
>NZ_JAHGAH010001011.1:0-836 GCF_030248475.1 Vibrio sp. D173a | reverse complement strand
TTTTAACTCTTGAAGCGATATTTCTAGATCTTTTACTTCAATGAGCGTTTTTTCTAACTTAATGAGCTTTAAGTTACTGATTTCAGTGATTAACACAATAACAATAAGTGCACTAATCGCTAGGCCAGTAAGGCCATATAGCTTATGTTTTATTTTCATAGGGCAATTCCAGAACAACAACACCATCAGAAGCCGTTATATATTTATTATTTGCTTCCGCAGACACCCTAGCCGACTGTTATTATCTTATAAAATTCTTGTTACATTTAATCAAAGCTTTTATTAAAAACATCTGCCTCATAAATGAGACAATCAAGATAAACGTACAAAAACCCTCCAAAAATTCACTATACCGTTTCAAACACAATAAAAACTGCGAGCGATCTCACCAAAATAATCATTAACAATCTTGACGCATTTAATCTTGATTTTTGTATCTTAACCTCTTGCTGACAGGCGGAATCTTTTATTTCATCTATGCTTAATAACAATCAGAAATAATAAAATCAGGTCGTTATAACTATGAGAAATAGCGATATTGCCAAGTTGAGAGGGCTCGACTTCAATTTGCTCAAAACCCTGTCCGTATTACTTGAACACAAACACGTTTCTAAGAGCGCAGACTTACTGTTTTTGTCGCAGCCTGCGGTAAGTAAACAGCTCACTCGCTTAAGAACGATGTTTAACGACCCTTTGTTGGTCAGATCGGGTAACAACCAACTTCTTACCCCTAAAGCTGAACGTATTAAGCCGCAAGTAGAGGCTTTATGTGAGCAAGTAAAACAACTTGTGGTCCCAGACGAGCTCAACCTAAAAGAAGTCGATGCGAGCGTGAG
>NZ_JAHGAH010001010.1:0-899 GCF_030248475.1 Vibrio sp. D173a | reverse complement strand
GTTCGAGACGAAGTGGTGATTGTTGAGCAAATCCGAGTGGGTGCGCTTGAGCATGAAAACCCTTGGCAATATGAAATTGTTGCAGGAATCATCGATACCGACGAGTCACCAGAGCAGGTTGCGCGCCGCGAAGCGGTGGAAGAGGCCGGAGTTGAAGTCTCCCACGTGCTGCCGATTACCTCGTACTACCCATCATCAGGCGGCTGCTCTGAGAAGCTCGATGTGATGGTTGGCTGTGTCGATGCGCCCACAGCTAAAGGCGTCCACGGCCTTGACTACGAAGGTGAAGACATTCGCGTGCAGGTGATGAGCCGTGAACAGGCCTATCAGCTAGTAAAACAAGGTGTGTTCGAAAATGGTGCTACTATTATTGCTTTGCAATGGTTGCAATTGAACTACCTAGATTTACAGTCACAGTGGAAAGAGTAGCGCTATGCCAAATATAGCGGTGAAGAAGCCGTATCATGTTGATCTTGCTGAATTGATGCGAGTTTATGAGACAAATTACGCGAAATTGAACGCGCTACTCCCATCTGGACATGAGGTTGGAGATGTGCGTTGTTATCAAGCGGTTAATATGGTGTATCAATTGACAGTGAATGAGGTCACAAAATACACCACATTAATAGATATATGTCAGAGTGATGCGTTGCCAGTATTCCCTTTGCCAAAAATGTCTGTCAGGCTATATCACGACGCTCGCGTTGCAGAAGTGTGTGCCAGTGGGGACTTCTCAAGAGTCAAAGCAAAATACGACTACCCAAACACCAAACTTCTGCAAAAAGACGAGAAATTTCAACTCAATAAGTTTCTTGGCGAATGGTTAACGTTTTGTTTAAAAAATGGAATCAGTCGCACACCTATTACGCTGAGTTAGCGTACGTTTGAATACTTTGAAG
>NZ_JAHGAH010000101.1:0-8110 GCF_030248475.1 Vibrio sp. D173a | reverse complement strand
CGAAACTTATCCGCTATATCGATGACGGTCATTTATCTATCGATAATAATCGCGCTGAGCGCGCAATTAAACCGCTGGTCATTGGCAGGAAGAACTGGTTGTTCTCAAACACACCAAATGGTGCTGATGCGAGCGCGATGCTTTACAGCATCGTCGAGACTGCAAAAGCCAACGGCCTTATCCTCTACGACTACATGGTCAAGTGCATGAAAGAGCTCGCGAAAGCTGAGCCTGATATCGATGCACTCCTGCCTTGGAACTTCAAACATTAACAACACCGCCCCGTGGGTTCATGGGGCGCATACGTTATAACGACTGCGTTCCTGTTTTTGTTTAGGGGGAGGGGAGACTGTGCACAAGTGAGTTTAAGTATGTGACGCTTACTTAGAGATGAAATGACAATACTGGTTGAGTAGACAGGAGAGAAATGTGTTGGCTCATATCTTGTCTATTCTGTAAGTGGTTTTGGTTGTTGAACTGAACAACGGAAGCTATGGCTTGGGGAGTAAGTATCAAGAGTAGGGTTCTCATCGGCGCGGTCAAAGGTCTTTATTCCTTGTCCGTCTCGAACAACTTTTTTGGTGCCTGACTCAGGACCTCTAGGGTTGTCTTGAGTTGAGTGGATAAAGTAGTCTTTGGCGTACCAGTCATTGACCCATTCGCTGATATTATTACTCATGCCATAAATGCCGAGTGGATTAGCTGGCCATTGGCCAATATATTCTTCACTGCTAGTGCCACTATTTACCTCTGAGGGTTTTATATCGACATACTTACCAATATTCGGGTCAAAATATCGTCCTTCCCGAATGGAACGATAACCATCATTGGTTGCATAGTAATAATGCTGTCCGCGACTCCTTGCCGCAAACTCCCATTGCGCTTCTGTCGGAATATCAAATTCTAAAGTGGAAACTTTGCCCAACCACTGACAGTAATCCTTTGCCTCTTGCCAAGATTTTGTATATGCAGCCTCATTGTTTTTCAAATTGTATTCAATAGCTTTCTTATATTTTTCATCTGTCCGCTCCATAGGCTTTGTCTTCAAAGGAATTACACTAATGAAGTTAGTGAGGGCGACCGGTAATCCATTTATTTGACGCATCCATTCCATATCTAAAAAGCTAGTTTCATATTTAGAAATCGAATAAGAATTGAGAGTAACTTTATGTAAATGTTGGGCTCCAGATAGGTTAGTAGCAAAGTTAAAACACTGCGCATCTGGAGACCAATCTAAACGGTTTTCAGTTTTCGTTGGGAAATCACAATCCATCTTGAAATCTCCCATATCAAAGCTGCCACCTTCAACAAATACAAGTTCTTCAATTGCTCGAACGACGGTTTTTGCTGCTCTCAACTTTTGCTCTTGAGTTGCCTCTGGATAAAGCTTATTGATGTTCGACACAATCGTATCGATTTGCTTTTGAGATACGGTCTCGCTAGACACTGGGATTGTTGAATTCTCGCTATTGCACGCAACCAATAAAGGAAACACACAAGCCATACCTAACCATCTGTTTTTCATTTGGTATTCCTTTTACTTTGTGGGCATATTTTACGCAAAAATAAAAGGTGAGAACAGTTTCAAAGCCACTGTATGACTAGTTATAACGACTGCGTTTCTGTTTTTTGGCGAGGAGATTCCAAACGCGCTGGATAAAACAAAGCCGCTGAGATTATCAGCGGCTTTGTTGTTTTAACTCGATATCTAATTACTTAGCAGTTTGCGGACGTGGCTTACGACGTTGTCCTGATGGCTTGTTGCTTGACGGCTTACCGTTTGAAGGCTTTGCGCCAGCTGGCTTGTCGCTGTTAGGCTTGCGGTTACCTGATGGTTTGCCACCGTTACCGTTTTTATTTGCGCCCGGTTTGTTCGCACCAGTCTGGTTGTTATTCGGCTTATTACCACTTGGCTTGCCGTTTGAGCGAGCTTGACCGTCACGGCTGCCTTTGGGCTTACCAGCGCCGCCTTTGCCAGATTTGTTTTCGCCCTTGCCATTTTTGTTGTCACTGTTGAAACGACGCTTTGGTTTGTTGTTACCACCGCTGTTTTTCTTCTCAGCGGTTTGACCGTTTTCACCTTCTGCTTTTGGCTTCTTAGGCTTTTTCGGTTTCTTTGGCTTGATAGGGCGAGTATCAAGCTTCGACTCTGGCAATACGTTAGTTGGTGCATAGCCGTCTAGCTCTTTACGAGGCAGCAGTTGTTGAATCAAACGTTCAATTGCAAACAGCTCTGATGCTTCAAGTGCGCACACTAAAGAAATCGCTTTACCCACTTCACCTGCACGACCAGTACGACCGATACGGTGAACGTAATCTTCAGCTACTTTTGGTAACTCAAAGTTAACCACTTGAGGAAGCTGAGGAATATCGATACCGCGCGCAGCGATGTCCGTTGCAACCAGTACGCGAACTTCGCCGGATTTAAAGTCAGCCAGTGCTTTAGTACGTGCGCCCTGGCTCTTGTTGCCGTGAATTACTGCAGCTGTAATCTTTTGGTCGATTAAGAACTTGGCTAAGCGGTTTGCGCCATGCTTGGTTTTGGTAAATACCAGTACTTGTTTCCAATCACCGTCTTTGATCAGTTTGACCAGCATTGGCGCTTTCTTCTTCACGTCTGCTGGGTAGATACATTGTTCTACAGTGCGTGCTGTTGAGTTTGCAGGGTTTACTGAAATCTCAACAGGGTTGTTTACCAAACCTTTTGCAAGATCGCGGATTTCATCAGAGAAAGTCGCAGAGAACAGAAGGTTCTGACGTTGCTTAGGCAGTAAATCAAGAATTTTGCGAATATCGCGAATGAAGCCCATGTCTAACATGCGGTCTGCTTCGTCCAGAACCAGCATTTCTAGTTGGTCAAACTTCACTGCATTTTGGTTGTATAGGTCCAATAGACGACCTGGTGTTGCAACCAATACGTCCGCACCTTTACGAAGGCGAAGCATTTGCGGGTTGATCTTCACACCACCAAATACAACTGCACTCGTTAGAAGTAGGTGACGGCTGTACATGAATACGTTTTCTTGTACCTGAGCAGCAAGCTCACGAGTTGGCGTGAGCACTAATGCGCGGACTTGGTTGCTTCGGACACGTGGACCGTTCGACAGACGTTCAAGAATCGGAAGCGTAAAGCCTGCCGTTTTACCTGTACCAGTCTGTGCTGCTGCCATCACGTCTTTCCCTTCCAAAACAGCTGGAATTGCTTGTGCCTGAATTGGCGAAGGGGTGTCGTAGCCTTTTTCCTGAATAGCTTTAAGGATTGGAGCAGATAGACCTAACGAGGTAAAACCCATATGTATGATTCTCAATTGTCGAGTTGGATAAAAAGTCGTCGATTTTATGTTCGACGCGAAAAGTGCGACATTCTGAGGCTTTTAGGCGTTGGCTTCAACTATTTCCGTCATGGATAAATATTTGAGATAGATCTCATTTTCAAATTGATCAATGGAGGCAGGGCTCGGCACGCCGTTTTTTCATTCAAAAAGAGGAGGGAGCGTTGGTGATGTGCTCTGTATATTTGTCCTTTAAATCAGAAGTATCCGTATTTATTAGACCTTCAATAGAAGTCGGAAACTTGGTAGTTAAGTCCGCTTATCCAAAACTCATTGTCGAGATGCGCCTGCATCATTCTTTTTTGTTGGCCGTTTTCTAAAGTAATGAGATAGAGCCCAGACGTTAGCCCCTCCACCATATAAAAGCCATCCTCCTCAATTTTGCTTGAGAACTCCATATCATTGGCCATGTGTTTAAAGTGCAGGTAGCTGTTGCTTTCGAGTTGGCCTTTTATCACACCATCAATGCCGAAAGAGGCGATCAAAACCACGGATATTTGTGTTATCCCTGCTTGGCGCGTATTGACGAGAATGGGGTTGTGCTGCGTGGTTAAGTTAAGGTCGAGTGCACTTTCATCAACATAGATGGAGAGATTATCGTGGGCAGGAACTTGGTGAAAAACAAACTCGCCGTTTTTATCGCTCTTAGCGTACTGATCGAGCACGCGCAAACTCACATTCGGGATTGTGTTGCCTTGTTGGTCGACGACGGTACCAACGAGTTTTGCGAAACTGTATTTGCTCCAATCTAATAGCTCGGCAATGTTGTCGTCGAAATGGCTGCGAGCCGCGGCTTCCGTCGTAAGCTCGACACCGTAATGTTCATGATTGCCAAACAGTTTGATTTTGAAGTTTGAGTTCACCCGAGCTTCGACCGTTGCGGACAATTCGAGATCAGTATTGTTATAGCTGGCAGACAGGTTCGACATAACCTCCTTGAAGTACTCCCCGCGTTTGAGCCAGCAATCGGTACAAATATTTCGTAATGAAGCTTCAGTCTGCTCGAGAGAGCCGGATTTATCCCATGCCCCTTTCACACGCCATGAGGTATCTGAAAAGCCATTTTTGGCGAGTTCGATAGTGTGTAAGAAGTCGTCGACATTCTCTTTCTTATCGTGGGTGTAATTAGATTCATAGCGGAGAAAAAGATTACGAGCGACTTTCATACTGACTTGAGGCGAGATTTTATAGCCACCGTCTTCATGCCTTAGATCCAGATAGGCATTATAGTAAGCGCCTGAATAGCTGTATTTTAAGGCGTCGTACAAGTCGGAATTCCGTGTGAAATTCGCAGACTTGTTGAGTTCCAAGCTTAACGATTGGGCGCGGCCAAACTGCATATCTAGCTCAATAGGGAAGCGCTGTAATTCAGGAATCCAACCCACTTGCATCGCCAACCAGTGGCTCGGAAGATACCGTGTTTGGAAAGCCAGCAGCGTGTCGTGTTCCGCGATTAACGCGGTGGCTCCAAAGGACAGGTAGTCATCTATGCCGTACTCGACGATACCCGCCCCAACTTTGGCGCCTTCAAAGTCGACGATGGCATCTACTCCCCACTTTCCTTTCGGAAGGAAACCACCATCCAAGCCTGCGATAACGACTTCCTCTTGCTGCCAAACGCCTTTCGCCAAGTAATAGCGAAACGTGAGTGTGTCACCTGGCGCGATATTGTTTTCTTCGATGACAAAGCGCCCAAAATCATCAGAGCGATAGGAGCTTTGATAAATCCCGTTGACCAACACATCGATGTTGATGTTTGGCTGCGTTGTTTGTTCAAGTTGCAGATCGCCAAATTTAGGTGTTGTCTCATGATTGGTGAGGTGAAACCCATTTTCTAGAATCACAGGATTGGAGTAGAGGCCGCCATCTAGTGCCACATGCCCGAGTTCAACTTGATTACTATTGTTTGGTGGGGAGAGCGTGAAGTTGTAGTAAGCCACAGGTTGATCTTCCCGTGAGTCAATAGACAGCTGACCTATCCAGTTCTCAGTGCTCATCAGCGAGTCAGAAAGAAGGTATCCTCCTTCCTTGTTATCGCTCTCATATGACGCGGTTGCGGAAAGGCGTGCGGAGAACCCCAACGTTGATAGCGGCCTGACCGCAGGTTGTCTTGCCAGTTTTTCAAGCTGTTTGGCTTTTTCGCGAGAGTCGCGTTTTAACTTTTGAATTTCCTCTTCCAGCTCTGAGGGAGACTTATAGCCCTTGTCGATGATGAGTTGATAGTCTTCGATGTACCAACGAGCTTTAACGGGCAAGCAATCTTTAAGGCTGCGCCAGTGGATGAGCCATTCCTGTTCATAATTGAGGACCTGAATGGGCTGTTGTGGCGAGTTAGACCGGTAACACACACTGTGAGCTAGGTCGATAATGAAGGCCGGAGTCTCTCGAGCCATGTCCTGTGGCAAGTGAATTTCACATCGCTGTTGAACACAATCTCCATGCATTTCTAATAAGTAAGCAATACTGCTCTCGATAGGCAGGTAGGGTTCTTCCTCATCGTCCATCATGACACGATAAAAACTGTCTCCTACATTGCCTAATCGGACTTCAATGTGCGCAGGATATAAGGATAACTGCGATGGTTCGTTGGCGAATAACGGAAAAGAGAGGGTGAAGAGCATCGACAAACACAGCCCAATGTAACGTAGTCTCATTCTGGTTAGATTGGGCTCGGTGCGTAAATCGATGTAAGACAGATTACAAGGTACATTCGTGTAGTGATTGTTCGTCTTGTGTGATCAGAATTTTAGTCTTAGCCGGTAGCGATCTCACAAGCTCTGATTGTCTAAGTAGTACCAACTTTTCTTGATGGTTTTCAGTGTTTAGTATGGCGTTAAACTGATGTTTGCCTTTGTTTTGAATACGTAACTCGCCGCTTTCGCACTGGAAGGACACGTCTTGTTTTATCTCGCCGCGTTGTGCATATACAGGGATATAGCTGTTTACTCTGAAGTCGAGATTAAAAGAGGGGCCCGTGCTTTGGGAGTCTGTGGTTTGGCTTTAATTCACGAATGACAGGTGGAGAGACTTTAATCCACTCCGCAATATCTTCTGTTTGCGCGATGTTTTTATCGGTGCGGGTGACGCCTCTCAAAGTGATAGGGCGATAAACCGGTTTGATTTCAAGTCGAATGGGCTTGTCCGAGCTGTTTTCAACGATAATCTTCTCGGTCACTGACTGATCTGCATTCAGCACCAAGCGGGTCGGAGCAATCAACAGTTGCGCATGAATAGGTAGCGAGATGATCACTGTTGTCAGCAGTAGAATTAGGTGCTTCATCGATAATTAACCTCAAAAGGAATGGTGCCAGAGTAGTTGCCTGCTGGAATTTTGGCGCCTATCCGAATCTTTGCGCCGATACATAACAATTTGCTTCTTCCATTGCTGTTTATTTTTGTGCGCCCGCGTTTAGATAAACCACACCCGTAAAAGATTCGACGTACCTTAATTTTTCGAGATGTCTTGTCATGATTAAGGTATTGGTTATTTGGTACGGTGACGGTAATTTTTTTCCCTGGTTCACCTTCAACATAAAAACGGACAACATACAGTTGATTGTGGGCAGGGCTAGAAACCGCATTTTGTCCTCGTCCAGATAAATATGTTCCTGGAAAAGAGATACCCATATTTTCTGGTACGATCGTCAACGCCAAGCAACTTTGGTGGGTAAATAAAAATAACCCTAAATAAAAAGAAACTTTTAATGGCATGGTATTCTTATACTAATAATGGCGGCACTATATTATTGCCGCCATTTCATTAAACGATACTATTGATTACTGGTAAGTAACATCAACTGGAACGCTTGCAGAGTACGTACCAGCAACAAGTGTCGCTGTTGATACTTCTGCTGTACCGCCAATTTTAAGCTCTGCTGTACCGCCTGTTAGCGTCAGTGTAGGAGAGAAATCAAAGGTCGCGCAACGTTGTTTGCACCATTTACAAGGTTAGTACCAGCGATAGCAACATCAACGACTTCACCAGCACCGCCGTCGATAGTGAAGGTCGCAGCGCCTGCGTCGCCTTGAGCAATCACAACATCTGTCGTACGGTCTGAAGTGATAATACCGAAGTCAAGATTCGACGTTCTGTTCATAGTGATCGCTTGTTTTACTTCTAGAGTCGCGTCAAAAGTATCGCTCACGGCAAAAGCGTTCATTGATGAAAGAGTGAGAGCAGATAGCGCAGTAATTTTTACAAATGTATTCATTTATTTACCTGTTATGTTTTAGTGTGAGTAAAAATATCTTATGTTTATGGCAAATAACATGGGGGTTGGAATATTCACCATTTAAATAAGATACATATAAAGAATCATTTGTAAAAATTTTCCCACTATTAAGTTGTAGATATATTAATAAGTTGAACAGTGGTCACAGAAGTTATTAGTGGTTGCTAATTAAGCTAATCTTATATTGTGGTTAAAAGTGGTTTTTGCGAATTAACCATATAAATACTGTGCAGTTATTGATTGCATAAAAATAAGGTGAATATTATTCAATATAAATATTACCAACCTTTAATGAAGAGGATGTTAATGTAGGTTTTAATAATTAAGAGATAGCAATTGAGAAATAATTAAATCTAATCTCTGTTATAATATTACATACTTATAATATGATGCTGGTGGAAAATAGGGCTCAGCTCGTATGGTGATATAAGGAAAATCGCTATTTGATACGCAGTGTGGGAGAGACTTATCTGTGCGCTTAGCTCCCAAAAGAGATGGGAGCTTGTGAAGACTGGTTAGTCTTGCTTATACCCGTTCAACTTGAAG
>NZ_JAHGAH010001009.1:0-620 GCF_030248475.1 Vibrio sp. D173a | reverse complement strand
GAAACAGCAAACCATACTCCGTCAGCTCAACGCCTTTGGATTTGCGAATGAAGATATGCACACCGATATCATTTTCGAGTTTCTTAATCGCAGCCGTTAACGACGGTTGGCTGATATTGAGTTTTTCAGCGGCACCTTTGATGCTGCCAGTGTGTGCAACCATCAAAAAATATCGGTAGAGCTTGTTCATAGCATTCTCTTAATTTGCATCGGATCACAAAATGTAAGGTTAGAATTTCGACAGTTTTAGTACACTAAGACTGGTTCCCGCCTCAAAGCCTAATGATATAGGATTTTTCTATAGAGAGCACCATTCTCGCTATTTCCCAGAGAGAGGCGAAATCTCTATAGTGGTGAAAGTGAAATGAATAAGTGAGATCGCACAATGGAACAAAAATGGTGGCATGACGCGGTAGTCTACCAAATCTACCCTCGCAGCTTTTTAGACTCAAACAATGACGGTATCGGTGACCTAAACGGCATCATTAGCAAACTCGACTATCTAAAACTACTGGGCATCAATGTCATCTGGTTGTCGCCAGTTTATCAATCGCCAATGGATGATAACGGCTATGACATTTCAGACTACCAAGCGATAGCCGAAGAGTTCGGTAGCATGG
>NZ_JAHGAH010001008.1:0-543 GCF_030248475.1 Vibrio sp. D173a | reverse complement strand
AAAAGGTCGTTGACCTAATGAGCCGTGATGTTGTGGCAATTGATGCAAACGACAAACTTGTGGATGTGGCTGAATTCCTATGTATCGACAAAGAGCAACTTTACCCAACATCTATCATGGGCATCGCGACTCGCTTTACGCCTCTGTCTCTGGAAGAGCGTGCTAAAGCGATGAAAGTGAGCCAACCACACATGCTTCCAGTTCTAGAAAATGGCGAAATGGTGGGTGTTCTGACTCGTGCTGAAGTGATGCATGCACTACGCCCTATCTACGGTGACCGTCTAAACGTAGTGAAAGAGACTGAACTGGAAACCGCTTAATCACAAGTGGTAACACGTTAAATACTCTACGTTAGTTACTTATTAGCGGGAGGATGCGACAACACGGGAACAGTGTGCACCATGAAAAGACTCAAGGCTTAATAACGAAAAAGACGCGAAGCAATGGCTTCGCGTCTTTCTATTTTTATAGAGCCGAGCTCAGTTGTTTAGGTTCAGTCTATTCAACTTACTTCTTCACGCCTTCAACGTGCAGTTCCATATC
>NZ_JAHGAH010001007.1:0-828 GCF_030248475.1 Vibrio sp. D173a | reverse complement strand
TTGGAAGATATAGAGTCCCTGAGGTTAGAAGTACTCGACAGTTCTGGACGCTCATTTGTTCTCGATGAAGGGTACGATGAGAATTCGCACTACGAAAAATTTGAGATGAAGCTGGATGATAGTGAAATCACGCTTGGCTATTTGTATTGTTGCTACCACCATGGGCACTCTACAAAAGCACTAATCGATAACTTTATTCGTCTACTTTCACGTGCGGTATACTATAACATTGCACAGAAACAGGCAGAGCAGCTGATCATTATGGAAGAGCGTGCAACGATTGCACGTGAGCTTCATGACTCGCTAGCTCAGTCACTGTCTTATTTGAAAATTCAAGTTACTCTCTTAAAACGAGTTATAGGTAAGCTTCCTGAACACAAACATAGGGAGCAGTCAGAACAGATCGCCCTAGAGTTGGGGAATGGCCTTGCTGATGCTTATACTCAACTAAGAGAGTTATTGACGACCTTTAGGCTGTCAATTAAAGAAGGGAATTTCGGGGATGCTCTGAGCACAATGCTTGAGCAACTCAGTGAAAGAACGGATGGCACGATCAATTTAACCAATAATCTGTCATCAATCGAACTTGATGCGCATAGCCAAGTTCATTTGCTTCAATTGATCCGTGAAGCAACCGTAAATGCAATAAAACACGCCAATGCCGATTTAATCGATGTACGCTGTAATGATGAAAATGGCGAAGTATTAGTCGTGATAAAGGATAACGGAGATGGTTTTGACCATAGTGCTTCTAAGGTAAATCACTATGGCATGAGTATAATGCAGGAGCGCGCGGCAAGGCTGAATGGCGAATTAACGATTGAAACA
>NZ_JAHGAH010001006.1:0-782 GCF_030248475.1 Vibrio sp. D173a | reverse complement strand
TCAGCAATATAGCTATTTTGGCGCTCACAATTGAGCGCCTTTTTGTTGCGTGTTGATTAAGACAATACTATGCAAATTCGTTAGGTATCTGTTGATTTCATTGACTAAAATAAGGAAACTGAAACCAATTCTAATTAGTTGATATTTCCTCTTTATGAGCAGCCCTAGATTACGCGTCCAGTTTGAAACCTTATTTGAGTACTTTGACGGTAAAGACTCAGAAGTTCAGTTAGATGACATTACGGATGTACTTTGTTGTACTCGCCGTAATGCTCGTATGGTATTAAACAAACTCGAAGAAGAAGAGTGGATTGAATGGCAACCAGCAGCCGGTCGAGGCAAGCAATCTAAGGTAATTTTTAAGCAAAACCGTAATGACGTCAGCGAAACATTAGCGCGTCGCTACCTTGAAGATGGAAAAATTGGTCAAGCACTTAACGTCTTGGATAGGGATGCCGCCAAACTCACCCAGGTGATTCAAAACTATTTAGGTGTGCAATACCAAGAAGGTGAGCAGGTGATACGCTTGCCTTACTATCGTCCACTGTCGATGCTTAACCCCGCCAAATCTATGCGTCGTTCAGAGCAACACATAGCCCGTCAGGTGTTCAGTGGCTTAACAAGGCTTGATGACAACGACCAGCTTCAGCCAGACCTTGCTCATTCGTGGCAAAAGGTTCAAGACGATCATTGGCGTTTCTTCATTCGCCCGGGTGTCCGTTTTCATAACGGAGAACTACTTCAAACCAGCCATATTGTTGAGACGCTCGACTCATTAGAGA
>NZ_JAHGAH010001005.1:0-747 GCF_030248475.1 Vibrio sp. D173a | reverse complement strand
TCCATACCTTTTAAGCTCAACCTCACTCAGCCTGCACAACAGCTCCAACAATATTGATTGAACTCTTAATCACCTGAGCTTTATTGATCTTTTCGTAAAACAAGCACGTAACTGACATCACTCTCTAAGGACTGGACACTGTTATGAATCACAACGCCATCATCACTATTACGAACCTCAGACTACGAACTTTCATTGGATTTAATGAAGAAGAGAAAACCAAGCAGCAGGACATCGTTATCAATGCAGAAATCCACTATCCCGCAAACAACCTATGTCTCTCAGACGATGTCGAGAATGCACTCAACTACAAAAACATCTGCAAAAAAATTATTCACCATGTCGAATCTGGACGTTTTCTGCTTTTAGAGAAGTTGACCAGCGATGTCCTCGGTATCTGTATCGATCATTCATGGGTGCGATACGCCCAAGTAAGAATTGATAAGCCTCACGCACTACGTTTTGCCGACTCCGTCTCGCTCACTCTGAGCTACGAAGCAGACCACGAAAACCATCAATAAGGAGTGAGCCATGTTGAACACAGAAGCTGAAAAAGTAAGAGAGGCTTTGCTCGCGAAAGGGCTTGAAACCCCAATGACACAGAGCGAAATGAATAGTGACCAAAAATATAACCGCATTAAAGGTCTCTTAACGGAAGTGGTGAGCACGCTAGGATTGGATTTGACCGATGACAGCCTCGCTGAGACGCCGCACCGGATAGCCAAGATGTACGTTCATGAGATATTT
>NZ_JAHGAH010001004.1:0-919 GCF_030248475.1 Vibrio sp. D173a | reverse complement strand
ACACCAACTGCATATTCACCTGCATTAGCTAGCACAGGACGAGCGTTAGTAATTGCGTGAGAAGATGCCATAACCTGATCCATGCGGTCATCAAGCTCAAGCATTTTTTGACCTTGCTTATATAGATCTTGTTCTAGTGAATCCATGCGAACAGAGCTGTCATAGATAGCACCATCGATGCGGTCAATTTCGCCACCAACAATGTCTTTACCGTTCCTCACGAGATCACGAATTTGTTCTGATGCCTCTGGGCGATCTGGTAATACGTTATCACTATCTTTTGGTAACTCAGGGCGAGGCTTGTCTGCACCCCACTCTGGAGAATCATCACGGTTAATAAAAGCGTTGTCTAAGATTAACTGATCATCACTCCCGGTGCGGATCGCGACATGAGAGCCGTCCTCTACACGTTCGATATAAATGTGATCTTTGCCATCGTGACGGATGGAGCCCACTCCTTCTCCTGTACCTCGGTGAATTACTTGACCATTATCAACTGTGTAATCCGTCTTTTCGCCGTTGATTCGGATGGTTCCTGTCTCGCCATTAATTACGATGGATTTTCCGTTGTCAGTAATAATTTCAGTATTGCCGTTTACGTTTTCTGTAATTTTTCCGATGTTTTCAGGGCTAAGTTCCCATGATGGTTGTTCAAAATCTGATGCCACTACGCCTGTTGATACTGCTGCAATTGCCACTGCTAGAATTGTCTTTTTCATTACGTTACTTTTCTTTACTCGTTTAATTTAAAGGGAGAGAGCAAACTCTCAGCGATAATTTATTAACTGTTAGAACAGGCGGATTATTTAAATAAAACCAGCGCTCCCGTTCAGTGGCGTTAATGTAAACTCTCAAGATAAAGACAAGTAGCGGGCATAATTTATGCTCTACATAAACAACGTTTATGCAGAGCAAAGAA
>NZ_JAHGAH010001003.1:0-918 GCF_030248475.1 Vibrio sp. D173a | reverse complement strand
TTGGCTATCATGGCAACGATTGCGGGCAGTATGTCTGAACGGTTATTTACCCAGTTCAAGCGTGTTGGCAATCAGCTCAATTATCAACAGGCCTATTGGTACAGTATCGGTATCGAAGCGTTGGCGAAGGTGGGTATTGAGCAGAGTTACAAAGACAGCGATACCATTAATTTAAGCCAGCCATGGGCACTGGAAGAGCAGGTTTATCCGCTCGATTATGGTCAAGTGGTTGGGCATATTCGCGACGGACAAGCGTGCTTTAATTTGAATGCATTGAAGTCGGTGACTGCGACCACAAACAATCAGTCACCTTACTTGGTGTCTGTATGGCAAACCCTGCTAGAAAATTTGGAAGTGGACTCTTATCAAGCGGAAGTGATTGCGAACTCTACTTGGGAGTTCGTTGATGAGGATACTCGAAGTATCTCTTCGGTCGGGGTTGAAGACAGCACTTACGAAGCGATGAAGCCGTCTTATCTCGCGGCGAATGGTTTGATCGCCGATGAGTCTGAGTTGCGAGCAATTTACCAAGTCAGTGGCGAAGTGATGGATAAGGTTCGCCCTTATATGTGTGCCTTGCCAAGTGATGATTGGCGTTTGAACGTGAATACATTATCTGTAAAACAGGCGCCCTTGTTGGAAGCGATGTTTGCTCCGAATTTGAGTGAATCAGACGCCAAAGCATTAATTGAAAACCGCCCCTTTGATGGCTGGGATAGCATTGATGATTTCTTAGCTGAGTCGAATTTATCGAGTGTCAGTGCGGATGTAACCAAGAACGCCAAAGGGTATTTAGCGGTAGACAGTAGTTACTTCGAGTTGGATGCCGAAGTATTAGTGGAGAAGTCGCGTGTTCGAATACGCACTCTCTTTTATAGTAGTAATCGAGAAACAGTGACGGTAGTGCGCCGTCGCTTT
>NZ_JAHGAH010001002.1:0-768 GCF_030248475.1 Vibrio sp. D173a | reverse complement strand
TACTCAATCTCATTCAACCTAGAAGAAGCGATTGCGATTGAGGTTCATTGTGAAAAAGTTGAATCGATTCTGAAAAATGCGCCGAAAGATGCCTTTGGATGGGTGAAAGAACTGACTGAGCTGCTGCACTTCTACGCGAAAGTGAATGAGCAAAACGAAGAAAAATAACTGTATTGTTTGAGGTAGGGTTTCACTTTATGGATAACCCTACAACCAGTTAGCCCACAATGTGCGCCGAGGGCAGATAGAAACTTTGTTTAAAGGTATTATCTGCCTTTGTTGTTTCTAACACACTGTGATGAAGCATAAGTATCGATTGTACTATACGCGTACCAATACCAAGTGAACCTTTCGCAGCAGAGTTATCGACTTGATTTTCAATCGTCACTCTAATTCGTTTATCCTGTGCGCCCTGCTCCACCACGATATTGAGCTCGCTATCTTGTGGAGCATGTCGAATCGCATTTTCCATCAAGTTAAACATCAAACGCTCTATCAGATTTTGCTCACCAACAATTGAAACCGAATCTTCAGCTTTCACATTCAGCATAATGCGTTTTGTGGTTAACTGATTCTTGAACGTCTCCTCACACAGTGTCAGCAAGTGATTGAAATCAATGGTTCGATATTCATAGGTTGGCAATCCTTTCTCTTGCTTGGCGGTATCTAACAATGAGTTGAGTTGCTCAAACAGTTTATTACTATTTCGATAAGCGACATCGATAAGTGGATCAGACTCAGGGTGTTGTAACTGCCACGTTTCCGAAT
>NZ_JAHGAH010001001.1:0-756 GCF_030248475.1 Vibrio sp. D173a | reverse complement strand
AATGGCGACTTGTGTCGACATACCATTAAGCAGATACATGTCAGTGACAATTACCGCCTCAATGCGAGAGCGAACAATCGACAGCTGTTTTTGTGCCTCTGAAAAGGCTTCATTTTTTAAGAAAGCTATCTGTTTTTGGTGGAAAATCTCAACCGCACTTATCGTCGTTAGCAAAAATAAACAAGACAATATCCTGGCAGACCACTGCTTGCTTGAACGATTCGTCATACTTCGTTCCCCCTGCTCTGTCTATTTTTGTATGTTTATCGCCCTAAAATAAGGCTAAATAAACATCAATCACTACTTTTTGCTCTCGTTTATCTCATAGTATGCAGCTAACAGGCCAAAAATCTATAACTTGTAAAATCCACATGTGAATAGTGAGCTTTTCATCACCAATGAACATTTATAGAAGTTATCACTTTGCTGTAAGTTGTTTATGTGAGCTATAAAATAACAACAAGCTGACCAAACACTTACATTGTGAGTATGGCTCAATGCTATTTTCTTTTACTCTCTTTCTTAGTTCGGTACCTTTGATATGAAGCTAAAAACAATAACACTCTGTATTTTGCTATCGACAACCGCTGTCACAGGCGCTTACGCCGAGCAAAATGCAACCTTAGAAAATGCCAATCAAAGCGAATCTAGCGCTTCGCAGCAACTCAACGCTTCGAAAAACCTTAACGCCTCTAACCAACAAGAAAGCTTCAAAGCCTCTGCAGACATCATAAGAAATACCTACGAAAGTCAACT
>NZ_JAHGAH010001000.1:0-1045 GCF_030248475.1 Vibrio sp. D173a | reverse complement strand
GACAAGCACAAACACATGCTGAGGCCCTTCTCGGGTATTAATTACGTTGCTAACCAAAGCAAAACGAACCCACTCTTGTTTATAGTTGAGATAAAAATAGCTCGCTTCAGGTTCAAGTTTGATCTGGTAATTAGCGATCTGCTCTCGAACCTCTTCAAGTGCAAGAAGATCTTTATAGCCGGTAATAAAGCGTTGAGATGCAGGCGTATCCTGTGCCGACGCCGAATAATAGACCTTGTCTCTGGCCGATTCTGCCAAGGATTTAAAGGCAGCGGTCGGGATATCTACACTAAAAGAGAAACCATCAAAGCGAACTTGTTCTATGATCTGCTGCGCAGCATTATCAAGCTGACGATCATAAAACATCTGCGTTGTCTGATAGGCATAGCGCTTAACAGCGACCATCGTAAGTAGGCTGATCAACAATAACAGGCAAGTTGCTGAGAACAGCAGTTGAAATCGTAGCGATCGAGAAGAGAGCTTTACCCAGCGAGAAGGCAAATTAAGACTCAAAGCCATCAAGCACCTCCAAGCTACTCTCCTTTATCATTGAGCACATAGCCTAATCCGCGCAGGGTCTTTATCTCAACTTGGCTATCGGAGAGTGCTTTGCGCAGTCGCCCAACATAGGTTTCAATAGCATTGGTATTCGGCGGGTTATCAAAGCCGTATAGGTGGTCAATGATCTCTTCTTTACTCATGACTCGATTTAAATGAGTCAAAAAGATCTCGAGCAGTCGATACTCGCGCTGCTTAAGCTCGATCAGCTGCCCTTTTACTTTGACCTCACATGCAACACTATCAAAGGTAATGTCGCCGAACGTGACTAGGTTTTGGTCGTTGCCTTGATGACGACGAACAATGGCACGGCAGCGAGCCTCCAATTCCCCAAAATCAAACGGCTTGGTCAGGTAATCATCGGCACCGAGATCGAGCAGCTGAATGCGGTCGTAGACTTCACTGCGAGCAGTCAAGATAAGAACGGGCGTATCTGAGGTATGGCGAATACGCTTGATGATCTGCTCGCCTGATTTGTTTGGCAGGT
>NZ_JAHGAH010000100.1:0-30372 GCF_030248475.1 Vibrio sp. D173a | reverse complement strand
CCAAAAAAAAGGGGCACCAACGTGCCCCTTATGACTGATTCCCGATTGTTTCATGCATTCCCAAAGATTGCTTGGGTGATGCGTCGCTTAGCCTTGTAGGTAAGCGTTAAGCATCCACATTAATTTTTCTTGCTCACGGATGTAGTCACCCATCAATGCCGCTGTACCTTCGTCATCTGCTTCACCCGCGTTTTGTAGAATCTCACGCTGTTTTAGAAGTAGAACGCTAAAGCCTTGAACCAGACCCTGTACACACTCCTCACCAGAAGTCGCGTTTTGATGTTCTTTAATTTCACTTGCTTCCAAGTAGTTGCTGAATGCGTGTGCTGGCGTATGACCCAAGGTTAGAATACGCTCTGCAAGCTCGTCGATTTTTGTTTGTAGATCCGTGTAGATCTCTTCAAATTTTACGTGCAGTTCGAAGAATTGCTGACCTTTGATGTTCCAGTGGTAACCACGTGAGTTCATGTACAACACTTGGTAATGCGCTAGTAGCTGATTGAGTTGTTGAGCTAGTTGTGCTGATTGTTCGCTGTCTAGACCAATTAGGCTTACTTGTTTGTTCATAATCTTGCTCCTAGAAGGATGATACCAATCGTAGTAACAAACGATTCTCTTACCGGGATTGGTATAAAGTTTAAAAATTCTTTTGCAGTAGTTGCTGCCGATGGAGTCATATTACGACTCCGGCTCGGTGAAGAAAATTTGGTTTTAGCTATGATTTAAATAGCCAAATCCAATGAGCAAGTAGACGAATACCGGCGTATCATCCAACAAAAAGCCCAATATCTTATTGCAAGGTACTGGGCTTTTGCTTTTCTAGATAAAGTTTATGCGGTCTTGAAAGTTGCCATCTGTTGATTCAGCTCAGTAACTTGTTCTTTTACTTGCAATGACGTCTCTGATGCACGTTGGCTGTTATTCGAAACTTCGTCCACTGATTGAGTAATATCAGACATCAATCCCGTGATCGAATTGGTCGCATGCGATTGCTGCTCTGCCGCTGCCGCAAGTTCTGCCATTTGCTCATTCAAAGAACCGATTTGCTCAGTAGTAGCGAGCAAACGAGTGACCGCTTTTTCAATGTGCTCTGCACCCTGCTCTGCAAGTGATTGGCTGTGTTCAATTTCCTCAACCACTGAATTAGTCGAACGTTGAATCGCATTGATGATGCCGTTGATTTCTGTCGTCGATTGAGTAGTGCGAGTCGCCAGCATACGCACTTCGTCCGCCACAACTGCAAAGCCTCTACCTTGATCACCTGCACGCGCTGCTTCTATCGCCGCATTCAATGCCAGTAAGTTAGTTTGCTCTGCCAAGCCTTCAATCACTTCCGTAACTCGGCCAATGGCTTCGCTCTCTTTGCTTAACTGCGTCACTTGCGTACTCGCGGTTTCAATGCTGCCATGCAAGCTTTCCATGGTGACTTTGTTTTGCTCTAAAGCATCACGCCCTTGTTCAATCTCGCCTTTTGAGTCAGAAAGCTTTTGCACCGATTGATTGGCTTGATCTAGGGTGTTACGTGCGGCTAAAGCGATTTCATCCAATTGGCTTCCCATTTCAACAATGCTGGTCTGTTGCTGCTCTACATTCGATGAGGTGACTTGCGCCGATTCCAATAAAGCCCCCATGCTGGTATCCACTTGGTTCGCTTTCTCACTTACTCCTGCCACAATGCTCGCTAACGATTGGTTCATACGGTTAATCGAATCGGTAAGGTCTGCCAATTCATCTTTCCCAACAACAGTGAGCGGAGGCTGAGAAACGTCTCCTGAAGCGATCGTCTTTGCTCGTTCCGACAAGTTCTTCACTCGGCGCCCAATGGTATTACCCATGTATTTTGAAATTGCTATCGCGGCAAACAAAACCAACGCTGCCGCAATCAACATAGTGGTGAGTACGTTCTTGATCGACTGATTGATACCCTGTCCGCTTTGATCAGCACGACTTTGCTGCGCCAATACGATCGTCTCTAAGCTTTGGTCTAGTGCATCTGCTGCAGGCAACAGTTCGTTCGCCATCAACAAGTTTGATTCGTTCCATTCTGGTGACTGACGTAATGCAATTACCTGCTCTGCTAAAGGAAAGTACAGTTGCTGCATTTCTTTAAACAGTGACCACAATGATTGGTCGTTGTCGGTAAGTCTGTCGAGTTTGCTGTCGATTTCCGCGACAGACTGATTGTGGTACTTAATCAAATCATGGTATTTGTCTAGATGGTCTTGCTGCCCGTACAAAAGGAAATCTCGCAGAGCAGACAATGCATTGGCGAGCGAGGTATAGCTGTCGGCGTAGACTTTAAACAGACGCTTTCTGTCTCCACCAAATGGGTTTCCAGACTCTTCGTTGATTAAGCTTTGAAGCTGATCAAGTGCCACTTCTGCGATGGGGGCTGCTTCGTTAATAAAGAGGTTGTGCGCGGGTAAGTTCTCATCACTGTGGCTGAGCTCAATCAGCTTGTTCAGAGAAACTTTTACCGCATCCCACTGGCTTTGGATCGCTTGAAAATCCTGTTCAGAGATCAAAGCCTGCAACGTTGGAAGCGACTCGTCTGTAGATGCCATGATATTGCGTACGTCCTCACTTAGACGTGCGCTAGCCTCTTCATCGCCACCTAGCAACATGTAGGCTCGAATAGAAGACAGCGACGCTTGAACGGACTGTTGGATACCGCGACTGGTGTCTACGGTCGGTAAATCGGATTTAAGTAGCGAAGAGGCGTATTGCTCTACGGTGGTGACGTTGCGATACGTGAATACCGCTGATGCCATAAAAAGTACGGCTAGCAGCACAAAACTGAGCTGCAACTTCCCTGATATCGTAAGGTTCATCCATAAACTCCTGACAACGATGAGCCTTAAATATAACGAGATCAATAAGAATGTTAAATGTATGTATCACAAGTTAAACAAAAAAGAATGTATCTGGGTGCTTATCATAAAAATTAGGTAACCTATTGGCGATTTATTTTACTGATAAGGGAACAGTCAGCATCAAAAGCTGTACTTTACGTTCGCAAACAACAAAGTCGAAGGCGCTTCGCCAAACAAGCTGCCACTGCTGCCGTTAAAGCTTTGGATCACTGTAAGTAATTGCCAGTCATTAGCGAGAGAGTAGTTACTCGACATACCAAGGAAATAGGAATGGTCATCGTAGTAGCTGGCCGAGAGCGTGACACGATTTAAAGGCGTTAAATCAAAGCTCATATCGGCATACCATGTATTTCGTGTAAAGCTCAATATTTTTGCATCGAGAGGAAGGTTCAAATACGCCAATGCGCTCGATGCATCTTGCGGTTCGGAGATAAATAACCACGCTGCGCGCCCAATCCAACTGCGTTCTCCGCCAAAGCTGTAATCCGATTCAAAACTGGCAACCGCGGTCTTTTTGGTCGGTTCGCCTTCAAATTCTGGATCAATGGGATCAAACCACGTGAGTTCTCCTCGAAAACCCGCATCAAACACATCCGTCGCAAAACCAGCGCCGAGTACGTAATCCATCCGAGCTCGTCCTGCAATAAACTGATAATCCCATCCCGATTGATTGGCGAAATAACGCAGTGAGGCACTGTTTTGCCCTGATTCACGAGCAGGCGAAAACACCAAATCTACCCCATCGGCAAAACCTAGCTTCCTGCTCAACATGACTGCATCCGTGCCTGCCCGCTCTTCATAGTCAAAATCGTAAATCGAATACGCATTGTAGATATCGTTTGGATTCCAAATCGTATTCATCGACCAATTGATACGAAAGCGCCCTAGTTGCGCTCCCCAGTCATCTTGCTGCCAAGTGAGATACAAGCGATCAAGCTGACTGTTAATGACCACATCATCTTCATGCCAGTTTTTGCTTAAATCCATGTAACCAGAATCCAACGTGACCAAATCAGCATAGCCAGGAAAGTCGGTAGAATCGCCCCAAAGAGCTCGATTTCTAAGCCCAACATTCACTCGCCAACTAGAAGAAAAACGGTATTCAAAGTTAAGTCGATTGTGTATTAAGTTATCAAACGTATTGTCAGCGCCATCAGGAATACTGTAGGTTGCCATGTATTTGATGTAACCATCCAAATCCCATGACTTTTGTGGCTCTAATCCGGGAACCGCAGAAAAGGCGCCACCAGCCTGAAGGCTAAGCAGGGAAAAACTTAACGCCTTGATAAACACTGCACTTATGTTCGTTCTTGGCAAGTAAGTATGTAATCGGAGAGCGTTGATACAAATCGCAGACAAATGGGAAACAGCTCTATGCATGCGACCTCTCTGCGCGATTATCAATATTGCTGAAATCACGCGCCAAACGACCGTCTTCAAACACGATAATTCGGTGTGCACGTTTTATCACTCTCGGGTCATGGGTCGAGAAGATAAACGTCGTTCCCTCTTGTTCGCTCAGTTGCTCCATAATGTCGAGCAGCTCCGCGGTGCTTTTGGCGTCTAGATTGGCAGTGGGTTCGTCCGCCATGACAAAACGAGGCTTTGGCGCTAAAGCACGAGCAACCGCAACACGCTGCTGCTGGCCGCCGGACATTTTACCTGGCACCTTATTCATTTGTTCCGCTAAACCCACTTGTTCAAGCAAGGACGTCGCACGTTTACGGCATTCTCGCTCTGTTTTACCTTGCAGCTGCATGACGAATTCCACATTCTCAAGCGCGGTTAACACAGGTAACAAACTGTAGTCTTGGAAGATGAAGCCTATATTATCGCGACGATAGGCAATCAGTTCTTTTTCTGACATCGATGAAATCATACAACCGTCGATTTCCACTTTGCCAGAGCTTGGGGCATCAATACCGCCAATCATGTTCAGCAACGTCGTTTTACCCGAACCAGATGGCCCCATGATCGCAACGAACTCACCCTGCTTAATCTCCAAGTCTACCGACTGCACTGCGTGCACAGGGAAATCACCATCGGCGTTGTAAATCTTAGTTAGGTTTTCTAGTTTGATGGTCATTAGCTTTTCTCCGCCATGGCATCCAAAGGTCGATGCTTCAAAATTTGTCGTGCGGGATACAGGGCTGCGATAAGGCTGGCAACAAAAATCGCGACAATGATCATTTGATATTCCGTTATTGATACCCGTGGATAAAGCAAGGTATCCACGCCATAAGCCCCTAACCCTTCAGCCATACCAGCCAGCGACAATCCAGTAATACTCAGCACCTTGAGCATAATTGCACTCCCGAGCAACCCAAGCGCACAACCGCCTAATCCGAGGAACAAGGTTTCAAAAACGATCAACAAGCGTATCTTGTGTTTTTGCATCCCGACAGCCATTAACACACCGAACTCTCGCGTGCGTTCAAACACCGACATCAGCATGATATTGATGATACCAAGGGTCATCGCCAGCACAAATACCACCAGCATCACTTGGTTGGAAACATCCATTGTGCTCATCATGGTCGAGAGCAAAGGTTGGATCTCTTGCCAAGGTCTCACACTAAGCAAGTCTTTACTTTCCGGCGGCAAAATAGAGTGAGTGAACGCCAGTAACTGCTTGAGCTCAGCATCGTTATTAGAAGTAAGGAGTATCGCAATTTCGTGTGTGCCACTCAGCCCAGCGACCTTTTCAAGATCTGCTTTGCGGGAGTAGACATTACCGTCATCAAACCCTGTCGATGGTGTTTTGAATATACCTCGAACACGAAATGCCGCGCCTGCGACTTCCCCATTCACATCAGACAAAGTAAGTACGACTTTGGAGCCGACTCGTAGCTTCAATCGTTCGGCTATTTTGCTCGATACCAAAATCGGGTTTCTGCCTTCTTCGCTCAGCCATTCTCCGTCGACAATATGTTTCGAGAGTGGTGTGATGTTTTGCTCTTGCTCGATATTAACGCCGTTGATGCGAATACCACGTGTGCTGCGCGCCGACGCTATCATGCCATCTGCTAGAAATCGCTCAGAGATCGCTTTCACTTCTCGATTAGCCGATAACACTTTGCTTATCTTATTCGCATCGGGAATCACATCTTTTATCTCAGGATTGACCAAGTAGGACTTTTGCTGGATCTGAAAGTGACTGGTTTGCCATGAGATAGCGTTCTTGATCATGCTATCGACCAAGCCATTCATAAACCCCATCATGGCAACCACGCCCATCAAGCCAAATACCATCGCACCGAGCATGATTGAGGTTCTCAACTTGTTACGCCACAAGTTACGCCAAGCCAACTTAACCAGCATGAGCACCTCCTTTTAACCCTGCCGCAATAGGCATTCGAAGCATACGAATCATTGGGTAAAGTAAACACAACAAGAGAATAAACAGCACGACGGCGATTTGATTGAGCAGTAAGTGTGGGTCGAGCGAGACGGGCACAATAGGTTCAAAACCACTTTCGCGCATGAGCTTGGCAGCATCGCCGGTAATTTCGATTGGATTAAAATAGAAATACCCCAACACAGGAGCACTCACAATAAGCCCAATAAGGGCGCCAATGACGGACATAAACAGAGACTCTACCGTGAGCAGAAGGACAAGTTTGGAACGCAGCATTCCAGTTGCCAACATGACAGCGAACTCACGCTGGCGTTCCAATGTCGTCATTAAGATAGTCGCAAACAAGCCAAAACCAACAATGCCGTAGAGAATGTAAATCAAGAAAATACCGCCCGCTTTATCTAAGGCGATTTGCTGTGCCATTTCTGGCGAAAGTTCTTTCCAGTCTTTCACGGCGACATTTTTGCCATACTCGGCTTTAAGCTGTTCAACGGTATCAGGTAAGTCTCTTAAACTCTCAGTATTTAAAACCCATGCGGTGACTTGGTCATCCAATGAATACAGGCTTTGCGCAGTATCGAGCGGCATGTACACCAACTGAGAATCAAGTTGCTGCAAAGGAAAATGAAGAATGCCCGAGATTTGATACAAACCTGCCGCGGTCTGCCCTCGATAACCGGCACCGTACAGCACCAGTTCATCATCAACCTTGAGTTGCAAATAATTGGCTAAACCACCACCAACCAGCACTGATTTTTGCCCTGATTGGATGTAGCTTCCCTCAATCAATTTGTCGCTGATATTGGAGTACTTATCTTCAGCTTCAGGTTCCACGCCCATCACCATCACGCCCTTTGAGCGCTCATCTTTTGCAGCTAAAGCAAAAGATTCCACTCGCGGCAGTACCACATCAATATTGGGATTGTTTTTGGCCGCTGAAATGAAGGTGCTGGTTTGCGGCAAGACATCATCAATGCTGGAAGAGTCACCGAACTCAGGGTTTTGCAGTTGAATCAGACCCGTATAAAACTTGGCGGCATTTTTAATATTGGACGTGTAACTCCCTTCTTGAAACGCTCGTGTAATAAGCGAAAGAAACAACACCAATGCCAACGCAGACGCCGTCAGTAGGGTCCTGCGCTTTTGTCGCCAGAGGTTTCGCCAAGCCAGTTTCACAAGCATTGATTCGTTTCCTTCCGTTGATGTTTAATTATCCGTTTCTTCTTTTAGCCGTTCATTTACCCAAACTCAGTCGCGCAGCGATTTCATCTGTTGCTGAGAGAAAAAACCGTCATCGATATCAAAATCAAACTGTGCTTGGTGAGTAATGAGAACAGTTTTGTTCTTAGGCTTATCAAGCGGCTGCATTTCCATTCTGGTCGCTAATTTTCTACCGCCGAGCTCTTTCACGTCGTAAGACGTCATCACGTTCACTCGCTCTTCAAACTCGTCGTAGAATTCCACTTTACGTTGTAGATACGTCGACTTAGAAATCCATAGCGTTACTTTACTCCACACTACCGGAGCATCTGGCTTTGCGACGGCGTCTATCACCCAAACCTTGTCGCCATCAAACACATCCTCGCTTTTTAGTTGATGCTGATAGTCGACCACGATAGAAGACTGGTTGATCAAGTCATCGTTGGTAAAATCTGAGCCCATCCACGATTGGCTCAACATAGATGGCGCAATTTTGATGACACGTTCAATGCTCGGTACCCAATTCCACATTTCTCTTTGTCGTTTTAGAGAAGCGCTGCCTTTATCTTTGGCTGGCGCCGTAACCAACACCAAAGACAAATCCGTCCCTTTGGTCCAGCTTTTCATGGTCATCGACCGAGTCCAATCGGGACGAATGATCTCCATAGTGGATTCGGTATAACTGGAATCGCCGCGCATTGCCTGATCTGATTTTTGCACGATATCAGAAGCACTTTCAGCCACAGCAGTAAATGAAGTGAACAAACACATGAGAGATAACAAAGCAGTACGCATAACTGTCCTCGGCACTGAATCCCGACACGATTAGCATCAGAAATAACAATAAAAACAGAGAGTTCAGATCAGTATAGCAAGAAGAGAATAGAGGTCAGCGAGAGCTCGCTCAAAGTTTCACTGAGCTTTAAGAAGTAATGGCTCAACTTTGTTTCTGTTAATGATTTGGAACACTGCACGATTTTTCCCATTTGCCTTGCCACGGTACATAAGTTGAACTGCATCTTGCAGGCTTGGTTGTTCATCAAATTTTGGATAATACGCGCACCCTAAACTGATACTCACGCTAATCGTTTGTCCATCCAAAGTCACCGGTGAGCAATGCACTTGGGTGCAAATTGTACGAGCGAGTACTTCAGCTTCTTCAGCAGAAAGCGAAGCTGTCACCAAAGCGAACTCTTCACCACCAATGCGTGCCAACGTCATTCTTTCATCGATCACGGTTCTCGCCGTATTCGCAACGGCGATAATGGCTTGATCGCCAACCACATGCCCGAATTGGTCATTGATGGATTTGAAGTCATCAATATCAAACACCATCACGGTCAAGTTTCGCCTTACGTTACTTAACGTCGCTAAACGCTCAATCAAGTGACGTCGATTATAAAGCTTAGTGAGAGGGTCAGTCAGGGTGAGCTCAAAAAGCTGTTGATTCGCCATAGTGAGTTGCCGCGTGAGCAGAGCCACCGTGCGTTTGAGTGAAAAGATATGGAACATAGCCGCCATAATAAGAGCAAACACAGCAAGGGGCGCCAAATAGGCGGGATAAACCGTTTTAAAGTGGATCCAACGACTTAAAATTCGATCTTTGTCTGCTTCCAACACCGTTTCAAATTTCTTGGAGATGGCTTCGATCGACTCTGAGCTCGCCTCTCCCGTCGCGATTCTCAAGCTTTTGCTATAAAGGTGTAATGCAGGCAAGAACGTCACTGCATCTGATGTCGTCGCCATATAGAAATTAGACACTTGAGTATCGACCACAAACAGGAATATCTTTTTGTCGGTAACGGCTTTTAATAATGCATCACTATTCGCAAACCGTTTTATTGCGGCATTGGGATAACGCTTACGAACGAAAGTCTCTTCATATCCCCCTTTAACTAACCCCACCTCCATCGCAGACTCCCCAGCCAACACCGAATCAACATCGATGCCCAAAAGGTCGCTGTTCACGTATAGTTGGGTATCAATATGCATGATCACTGTGCCAAAGTTCAGGTACTGGTTGCGCTCTTCTGAAAATATGAGCCCAGCATGAATGTCTGCTCTACCTTCTTTCACTGCGAGCAAAGAGTCTTCCCAATAAAGCAGAAGAAACTGAACATGAACATCATTTCTAACTGCATACTCACGCCAAAAATCAATTAAGATGCCTTTAGGCTCACCATCTGGTGTGAGATAAGAGAAAGGCTTCCACGCTTTTGAATTAGCGATAACGAGAGTCTCTTTCTGGGTCTCTTGACCATACGTCACAGCACTATGCAGCACGCCCACTATTAATAGAGCAATGCTAAACGTGGTGTTTTTCCAAACATAAGTACTATAACGTATGAGAGTCATTCCTACTTCTCGCCACCCTGTCCGAAAGAGTTATCTAAGACTTAAATCGAACTAAAGATACAGCAGAGCTTTTAGATATGGGAAGAGACTCTTATTGATATGAATGCAAATTAATACACTTCATCTGAAAAACGGTACTTTATTGCTAGAAGTTTTTATTAATTTGTCGCGAATTATTATGAAATTTATATGAATGAAAGTGCGATAGTACCAACCGTTCTCGATGCAAATCCGCGATAAACGAAACAACACCTGACACAGCCCACAAAATCACATCAAAAAAGTAATGATTATTCGCTCGATAAGAATCACTTTGTTAACTTACGCGCAATTTTTTTGTGACCCAAAATTTTCGCTTTCGCCATGCCTTCTCAATATAGAATTAACAAAATCGTCGAAATTGGCGATACCTTGCATCGCAGTGGTTGTGCACCTTACAAAGTAGAGAAATACACTCAGCACTATGCGCAAAAACATGGCGTGGATGTGATGATTCAAGCCACACCAACCGCGATCAATTATCAGTTTCCTGATGACAACAACGCAGTGGTACTCAAACGCCTAAAACCAGCTTCCATTAACTTGAGTTTGCTGGCCAACACCATCATTCGTATCAATCAACCAAGTAGCGAACCTGTCCCTGAACCTGCGGGATATCCTTCATGGATCATCGCATTGGCAAACATGGGTATTCCACCCGCTTACTTAATGTTGGTTGGCAGTACCTTGGAAGCGATCGGCTTTGCTTTTATTCTCGGTTTTATGGTCTGGGGATGTCAGCAAGTTTGCCGAGCGAGACGTGCAATTGCGGTTGAGTTTATCGCGGCTTTGTTCACTGGCATTATTGTCGCTTACCTATCCAGCACTGGATTGCCGATTCCAGTGTGGGCGCTCTGTATCGCTACGATTGTTCTGTTTGTACCCGGACTTTCTATCGCTAACTCGCTGGAGTGTCTCGCGTTCAACGATTTGGTTTCAGGAACCAGTTTATTAGGGCAATGTGCGCTCACGCTGATCAAACTGTTTGTCGGCATTACCATGGGGCTTAATATCGGTGAAGCCATTTGGGGTCAAGCGCAATCCATCGCCTACACCAATGCAGTTCCTATTTGGATGCACATTAGTGGATTGTTCATCATTTCAATCAGCCTTGGGGTGATCTTTAATGCCCGCCCTATCGACATTCTACTCGGCTTACCTGTGGCAATGTTGGGAATGTGGGGGCCATTTTATCTGGGTTTAGAAAGTGGCTGGGTTGTGGGCACTTGGGTTACCACTGTACTGATTACCCTATACGGGACTTGGATTGCGAAAAAGATGGAACTGACGGGCTCTATCTACATTGTTCAAGGCATTATCATATTGGTTCCGGGTAGCCGTGTATTGGTCAGTGCGAGCCAATCCGTGTTTGAGCAATCGATTTTGCCGATCCCAAGCATTGGTTTGTCTGCGCTGTTTATGTTCTCGGCGATCGTTGCAGGGCAAATCACAGCCTATTCTATTTACTCACCAAAAATCGAACGCTAGACACCGTATCTCCATAACCTTCAGATAAGAAAAAGCCCTATTCAAAATCCACATTTGTGAGAACTTTGAATAGGGCTCTTTGCCTCTATGCTTCGCTTTCCGGTTGAAGCTGCCTTTGCCTTTTTTCGCTTTTACAACTCTAGTTCTAAACAGTTGACTGGTGACAACGGCTTTCAATGCATTGTCTTTAATTTCGCCTCTGCCAAATTCAGTATCTTGAACCAATTCATTCGGCTGAGGATTAGATTTGTTCTTCGCCATAGATCCTCCTTAATGGTCGAACCAGATTGGACAATAATTAGGGAAAATAGTCAAATTTGTATAATAAATTTCATTTTGCACCCAAAAACTTCACAACAACGTCATTTATTTGAAAAAACATCAAAAATACACCGTATAAAAAGTGACTAGATACAAATATTTGCCCTTGAGAGGTCGATATATGTTGACTATACCCGTAATTAACCTAGACTCGAACGCGGCTAGAAAGAAAGTTCTTTGTTTTCACATTTCGTTGGATTACTCGTAACTCCCCCGTCCTGTGGTACGCAATAGCAATTTATTTTTCCACGCTATAAGCGCCGATTAGGCGAGATTTACACAAAATTAGATATTTAGGAAATAGACATGTCTAACAAAGCTACTGGTACAGTTAAGTGGTTCAACGAAACTAAAGGCTTCGGTTTCATCCAACAAGAAAACGGTCCTGACGTTTTCGCTCACTTCTCTGCAATCCAAGGTGACGGCTTCCGTACGCTTGTTGAAGGTCAGAAAGTAGAATTCGAAATCACTCAAGGTCAAAAAGGTCCACAAGCTGAGAAAATCACTCTAGTTTAATCCTTTTAAGATTTTGATATGATAGCCAGCTTTTAGCTGGCTATTTTTTTGCCCTTCATTTGTTGATACTTCCCATGGCTCTAAAACCAACAATATACAAGTTTCGTATCGCTATGTCCGATATGAACAACGATTACTACGATTCAAAAAACCTGACTATCGCCCTTCATCCCTCTGAAAAGCAACAGCGTATGCTGGCTCGTATTTTCGCGTTCTGCTTGAATGCACAGGATGATCTCGAGTTCACTAAAGGTCTCTCTACAACAGAAGAGCCAGACTTGTGGCGTGTTGAGGACGATCAATCCATCACACATTGGATTGAGATTGGTGAGCCAGAGCCAGATCGCATCAAGAAAGCGACTCGTTTGGCTAAGAATGTGAAAGTCTACACCTACAACACCAAAGCGTCAGTTTGGTGGGACAAGATGGCTGGCAAATTTGGCATGCTTCCTGTCGACGTGGCAAGCCTAGATTACGATGCTATCGATCTGATTTCACAGCACCTTGACCGTGGCACTAGCCTATCTGTTATGATTACCGGCACCTCTATTTTCGTTGATATTAACGAACAACACGTCGAAGTGACGGTGAAGGAATTGCAAAGTAATGACGCCTCTTAATGAACTGATCCAAGAAATGGGGTTCAAAAACATTCCCTTCGTTGACGAGCATAAAGCAGCAAGGCGACGCTGGCTAAAAGAACAAGCCCCATTGTTCATTAGAGTATGTGAAAACAAGCCTGACACAGCCCCTGCGCTGCATTTACTCGGGCTTTTGACTAAGTCTCACATCGAAGCCAGTGCGCTGTATGAGCAGCACGCCACATCCACTCACAAAATGCAGCAAGTATTCAGTGATACGTTGGGCGAAGAGCATGCTGAGAAGTTCACTAACCAGTCTGCCGAAAACTTAGTATTGGTCACGCACTTATGGCTATACACTCAAGGCTACCTGAATATGGATTTCAGCCTTGCTCATGATCACGCAGAGCAAACACAAAATACCCTGCAGCATGAGCTGGTGATCAAACGTATGGACTTAGATGCATTCCGTACAGACTTGATGCAAAGCTTTTATCTCGGTAAAGAAGCGAACCATGCAAAAGCAAGTGGACTCTTTGGTTGGGTGAAACGTCTTCTTTCCTCATAAAAAACATGGTTTTGTCAAAACCAAACACCTGATAGACTACGCCCTCTCATGCAACGGCTCTTTTCGTTAAACGATTTCGTCACGTCGGTTGTTGCATGAAAGCTAAGGACACTCACCCACTGAACATCAAGGGATCATTATGAAGTTTATCCGCTGGATTTTGGGAAAAATCATTCTACTTCTCAACGCAGTCTTCTCACCTCGCGGCGTAAAACGCTCAGCAGAAGCCCAGAAAAGCGTTGATGATAAAGCTCAAAATTACGCACTTTACCAATTTGAAGCTTGTCCTTTCTGCGTAAAAGTTCGTCGTGCTATGAAGCGTCAATCTGTAAACATTGAGTTGCGTGATGCGAAAAATGACCCAGTACACCGTGAAGCACTAGAGCAAGGTGGCGGTCGCGTGAAAGTTCCTTGCCTTCGCATTGAAAAAGATGGCGAAACGCAATGGCTTTACGAATCTTCAGACATTGTCGCTTACATTGAAAAAGAATTTGCCTAGTTCCCCCTAAGAACATTGGCGGATGTAAAAGAGGCACCAAACGGTGCCTCTTTTCTTTTATCTCAATGGCTTAAAATGGTGGTTACTGATCGACAATCAGCATCAGCTCCACTCGACGATTACATGCTTTACCACTCGCCGTTGCGTTACTACACTGCGGTACGTATTCACCAAAGCCTCGAGAGAACACTCTTTGGCGTGGCAAGCTAGTCGCAAGTAGCTGCTTTTCAACTTCACGCGCACGTTTCTCAGACAACGAATCATTGAAGCTCGCCGCCCCCGTGCTGTCCGCATGGCCATCAATCACCACATCGACGTCAGTGCGTCCGGCAAGATAATGCCCAAGGCTCTGTATCCAGTCTTGAGATTGCGCCAATAACCTTGCAGAGCCAGTTTGAAAATGAACTTGCTCCTTCAAACGTATCATAAGATGTTCGCCACTGATGGTTTCATGGGCGATCTGATGTCTATTTAAGAACATCTCCAATGACATCACGCCCTGTGACTTTTTTTCCATTGAGCTCGGTACCTGAGCAACATAACGAGGCGCAGAAGAGTATGACTTTGCATAACCCCACTCTGGATGTCTAAGCTCTGAATTAGTGCGAGGAGCGGTGTCTAACATGTTGCCGCCCGGAACCATATCTGAATTAATGCTGGTGCATCCGGCTAAGAAACCACATGCAACTAAAAACCAATGCTTCATACCGTTACCAACGTAGAATGAATTCTTGTTCACTGTTTCGGCTTAAATTGCCCAAACTTTAGTGCCCATTGCTATTTATCTTCATTTAGCAAGCACCTATCGTGCCAAAGATCCCATATGCACCTTCATTTTTCTAATTCTGCGGCTTTCGGTGAATGACTGCTCTCCTTTGAAGTGGACGAGATTCGTCTTTTTCAAGCATCAGCACCTTTATTTTCTGCGTCATTGCTCTGTTTTGTCTAAACTTTCTTCGATTATCTCACTTTAGTGTAACAAGCCGTATTAATGGTTTTCGTCGATACCGTTAACCGATAAACTAGCAATAATTCTACTATTTAGAGCTTTACCCATGTTTAAAACTATTTCTAAAGGTGCAGCACTTTTCGCCGCAGTATTTGCCCTAACGGCTTGTGATAACGGCAATAGTCAGCCACAACAAGGCAAACAATACGAAGTGTTGCCAGTCTCTCTTGCAGAGTACAACCTGGCTCCTGTTACTGAGGTGTTTTCTCTGAACTGTGGTCACTGCCGTACCATGGAACAATTTGTGCCAAAAATCGAATCTTTGACAGAACAAAAAGTCGAGAAAATGCACGTAACCTTCAATGAGAGTGCACAAATCAGCGCAATCATTTTCTACACAGCAGCAATGCAGGTGAACGGTACGCCTGACAAAGCGTTTATGGAAGAACTATTCGCGGCGGTTCAAATGGGAGCAGAAGCGACTGCTGATGAGCGTCAAGCAGCGGTAGAGAAAGCATTCGAGTCTCGTAATCTAGTGAGCCCTTATCAACTAGACGATGCTCAACAAGCAAAACTGTTTGAATACATCACTAAAGCAGAGCAGATCACGACTCGTGGTCAAATCAACTCAGTGCCTGCCTTCATCGTAAACGGTAAGTACCAAGTGATCACAGGTGGTCATGAAACCGTTGAAGCAATGGCAGACACCATCAACTATCTGCTAAAACAACCAAAATAAGACAAGGAGCTATTGTGTCTAAATTTCTGTTTCCTCTTATTATTTTTGTCCTAGCGGCATTCTTTATCTACCGTACTTGGACGAACCACAAAGTGGCAGACGAAAACTTTTCGAAGGGTCAAGAATTTCTGCTAGAAAATAGCAAGAAAGAAGGCGTGATTACCACTGAGAGCGGCCTGCAATACCTTGTACTTGAAAAAGGTACTGGTGACGTTCACCCAGCGGCAAACAGCAAAGTGAAAGTGCACTACCATGGCACACTGATCGACGGTACGGTTTTCGATAGCTCTGTAGAGCGCGGCGAGCCAATTACGTTTGGTCTAAACCAAGTAATTAAAGGCTGGCAAGAAGGCCTGGAGTACATGGTTGTCGGCGAGAAGATTCGCCTATTCGTACCAAGTACACTTGGCTACGGTAAAAACGGTTCGGGCCCTATCCCACCAGCAAGCGTGCTGATCTTTGACGTGGAACTATTGGACATCCAATAATCCTCAGCAAAAATAAAAGAAAAACGCCGCATCAATTGCGGCGTTTTTTATTGGGTATGGTTTTCTGGCTGAAAGTATTACGCTTTCGGATAAAACACTAACTTATTCTCTTCTACCATCACACAATCCATACCCGCGGCGTGCGCAGCTTTCTTACCTAAATCAGTATCTTCAAACACCACACAATCTTGTGCGCTCAAACCAAGTTGTTCTGCAGCCATCAGAAACGTGTCTGGGAATGGTTTGTGGTTTTCAACGTCAGTAGCCGTAACCACCGCATTCAGCTTTTTCAGGATGCCTGCTTTTGCTAATAGACGCAGTGCGCTGTCGCGCTGGCTACCTGTGCCCACGGCAATCTTCTTGTTGCCAAGATGCTCATCCAAAACGGTATTAGTGCATGAGATGATTTCACCGTGTTGCTCCATCTCAGCAAACGTGTCCATTTTGAAACGAGAAACGGTTTTTGGGTCGAGAGGCAAACCATACTGACGATTTACTTCGCCAACAATTTTGAAGCTTGGCATGCCACCTAAGCTGTGTAACCACTCTTGATTGAAAGGGAAATCGAAACGATCCGCCGTTGCTTGCCACGCAGCCAAATGCGCAGGCATGGTATCAATCAAGGTGCCGTCCATGTCGAAAATTAACCCTTTATAGGGGCTTAAATCTATAGTGTGCATGTCAATTCTTCTATTTGTACATCTCTGATGGTAATTTATCAGCCATCATCCCATTCCTTATTGGCATTTAGTTATCATGCTCAAAATTTCGAACTCCGTCACAATTCAAGATTGGGAAATCCAATTATTGCCTATCCGGGCTCAAGGAAATGGTGGGCAGAACGTTAATAAGGTATCGTCCGCGATACATTTGCGCTTTGACGTACGTCATTCCACACTGCCGGAATTCTATAAAGAGCGACTTCTAGCCCTTTCAGACAGCCGGATATCCAAAGATGGCGTGATCATCATTAAAGCGCAACAGTTTCGGACACAAGAGCAGAACAAAGAAGACGCACTAAATCGATTACAAGCGTTAATACAATCTGCAAGCCGACAAGAAAAGAAGCGTATTAAAACCAAACCAACTCGCGCTTCGCAACGTCGCAGACTTGATAGTAAAAGCAAGCAAGCGACAAAAAAACAGCAACGCCAGAAAGTGCTGTACTAGCAAACGTCAGAGCTAGCCATTGGGAGCCTTGTTGGGTTCCTTACTTTAGTCAACTATTCAGGACAAATTCTATGTCTATAAGGAACAAGCTCTACTCCCTTGGAGTAATTGCCATTTTAGGTATTGTGGCCCTATTGGGTACCTCGTCACACTTCGCGAACCAAAGCCAAGAGCTCAATCACGCGATTAAATTGGTTGGCGATCTCGAAATTCGTCTCCTTAACCTACGTCGCAATGAAAAAGACTTCTTGTTACGCAGCAATATCAAATACCTCGACAAATTCAATGGAAACGTCGATAAGTTTGTCGGGACCGAGCAAGAATTGTCTGGCATCCTAAACCGTTATGACCTCCCTTCTAGCCTCCAGTTTACACAGGACTTACTTGCCTATCAAAAAGGTTTCCAGAATTTGGTTTCCGCTTACGAGCGCTATGGTTTAAACGCCGACAGCGGTCTACTGGCAAGCTTTGAAAAAGCGTTGTTGGAAGCTGAACAGAATGTAAACCACCAGCAACTGATGGCGTTAACCAAGTTCGCACAAGGCGTCAAAGCCGGGAAAATGGACGAAGGTCTGTTGCAAAGTTTGTATGTTACTTCATTAATCGAGAATGCACGCAAACTTGCTACGCAAAAGCAGACAATTGGTGTGGCATACAACAAAGGTTTACTGGGTGACACTCGTGCCCTATCACATGCAGTTGAAGAGCAATTTAAGACCTTCTCATCTGCGTTAACCCAAGCGGCAGAAGCTCGTGATGCGCAAAACACCATGGTGAAACAAGTCATCACTGCCGTCGTCTTCGTTGTAATCTTCGCCTTGATTCTACAAATCTCACGCTCAATCAATACCCGTGTTAGCAGCCTACTTGCGACTATCAAAAATATCAGTGAAAGCAACAATATGGGCTTGCGTTCAGAGTTAGCAGGCAAAGATGAACTGGCGGACATCAGCCATCACTTAAACGATCTGTTGGATAAGCTTGAGCACCTGATTCACGGCACGCAAGAGAAGTCAACACAGCTATCGGCAAGCACCGATAATATGCATCGTGAACTCGAAGGCGTGATGGAGCAATTCCACGCTCAAGCCGATCATACTTCATCAATGGCAACCGCAGTTCAGCAAATGGTCGCCACTATTGGTGAAATCTCGGAAAGTACCTCTGTAGCAGTAGAAGGCGTTCAGCAAGCCGCAAACAATGCGGAACAAGGTCGTACCGTTGTTGAAACCACAGTAACGAATGTCGGTCAATTAACCGGTATTCTTTCGAATAGTCAGCAGTCAATCGGATCGCTTAGCGAGCACGTTGCAAAGATTGGCGGTGCAGTGAATATCATTCAAGATATTGCAGAGCAAACTAACCTACTCGCGCTAAACGCGGCCATTGAAGCAGCGCGGGCGGGCGAGCAAGGTCGTGGCTTCGCCGTGGTAGCGGATGAAGTACGCGCACTAGCCAGTCGTACTCATCAATCGACAGAAGAAATCACTCGCGTGGTATCAGACATTCAATCGCAAATGTCTATGGTGGTATCAGATATCGATCAATGTAACGACCAAGGTCAGCAAACCCTTCAAGCATCTGAGAAGCTCGACTCAAGCCTTCAGCAGATCATTGCAGACATGCATGCAATTCAAGGTAACTCTGAACGCATCGCTTCTGCCATCGAAGAGCAAGGCATCGTGATGAATCAAGTCAGCGACTCGATTACTGAGCTGAACGTGATTTCTGAAAACAACATGCAATCCGCACAAGAATGTCTGCATGAAGTCGATTCTGTCTCTGCTCAAGCCCATGACATGGACGATGCAGTCGCTGAATTTAAAACCCGTAGCGCGTAAGCCAAGTTCGCATATTCAGATTTAAATTAATACCATCAAAAAGCCCGAGCATTCTCATGCTTCGGGCTTTTCTATTTAAGGTAGCTCAGCGCTTATTCGTTATCTAGAGGAACAGTTCAGACCTTTTGCCGTGGAGATCCAATACTGCATCAGCGCTCGCTTCTGCTTGAATGGTACGTGGGAGTTCTACCAAACATGGTGACCAGCAGGATAAAATTGTTGCGATCATGTACACGAATCACGCGGAAAATCACTGTGATGTTGTGGTGAAAACATACCGATAAATTAGACAATAATTCATCAGCTTCACGTAAAAATCGACACTTCATAATTACCGTGAGTGTTTTGACTATTTTTTTAAACTGAATGCGTTATCATGCAGACAATTCAAAGCTTTCGACCGAGAGGATGAGTATGATTTCTAAATGGGAGAAACGGTTCTGCCAGATGGCTGAACTTGTTGCGTCATGGAGTAAAGATCCATCCACACAAGTTGGCGCGGTAATCACCAAAAATAACCGCATTGTTTCTGTTGGCTTCAACGGCTACCCACACGGCGTATCTGACAGCGTTGATACAGATGAACGTGAACTGAAATATCTAAAAACGCTTCACGCAGAAGAGAACGCCATTTTGTTTTCGAAGCGTGACTTAGATGGTTGTGATATTTGGGTAACCCACTTCCCTTGCCCGAACTGTGCAGCAAAAATCATTCAAACAGGGATTGCACGTGTAAGCTGCCCTGAACAATCTGAAGATTTCTTATCTCGCTGGGGCGACAAGATTAAAGTGAGCCAAGACATGTTCGACCAAGCGGGTGTTGAAGTAAACTGGCTACCAATCAACGAGATCGAAGAGAAAAGCGTTCGTTAAGACGTTACTCAGCTTTTGTGTAAATGTTCAGACAATCTAAACGTTTGCCAAAACCAACCAAAAAGCCCAGACAGTCGTCTGGGCTTTTGTTTTTGTCTGTGGTGAGGTTAATTAATTAGCGCGATTAACCGTGCTTCTTGGCCGTTAGCTCAGCAATCTTAACGATCACTTGAACAGACTTCTCCATCATCTCTACGGAGATAAATTCATGGATACCGTGGAAGTTGTAGCCACCTGTGAAGATGTTCGGACAAGGCAAGCCCATAAACGACAAACGGGCACCGTCTGTACCACCACGAATTGGCTTAATAAGAGGCTCAACATCGCACACTTCCATCGCTTGTTTCGCCAAATCGATAATATGTGGATATGGTTCAACCATTTCACGCATGTTGTAATAGCTGTCAGTGAGCTTCAACTCAACAGAACCGTGCTTCAAGCCTGCGTTCATATCATCGACTAGCTTCTGCATATAGGCTTTGCGATTTTCCAGACCTTCGCGGTCAAAGTCACGAATGATGTAGCCTAACTCACTACGAGCCACACCAAGTTCACCAGATTTTAGGTGGAAGAAGCCTTCGTAGCCTTCTGTAGTTTCTGGCGTTTGATCTTCTGGTATCTGCACTTGGAATTTAGCCGCCAAGTTCATCGCATTAACCAGTTTGCCTTTCGCAGTGCCTGGATGAACGCTCACGCCATGGAAAGTGACATCCGCACTGGTTGCATTGAAGTTTTCGTATTCCAGCTCGCCTTGAGGGCCACCATCGATGGTGTACGCCCACTCCGCGCCGAACTTCTCAACATCAAACAAGTCAGCGCCACGACCGATCTCTTCATCTGGCGTGAAGCCAATACAAATATCACCGTGTGGGATGTCTGGATTTTCAATCAGCATCGCGACCGCAGAAAGAATCTCAGCAATGCCTGCTTTGTTGTCTGCACCTAGGAGTGTTGTGCCATCTGTAGTAATCAGATTATGACCATGAAGCTCGTGTAAGTCTGGATACTGCACTGGAGAAAGCACTTCATCGCCCAAACCAAGTGCAATATCACCACCCTGATAGTCTTCGATAAACTGAGGGTTCACATTTTTACCAGACGCATCAGGGGCGGTATCCATGTGTGCGATAAAGCCAATAGCAGGCACATCATAATCAACGTTCGATGGCAGTTTTGCCATTAGGTAGCCGTTATCACTTAATGTCACATTGCTTAAGCCAAGCTCAATCATTTCTTTTTTAAGCAACTGTGCAAACACCAGTTGTCCGCTGCTACTTGGACAAGCTGATTCATGGGGATTAGATTGAGTATCGAACGTGACGTAGCGAAGAAATCTTTCAACTAAATGCTTCATAATTATTCTCATTGTTTTTGGGCAAAGGATGCGGCGCACTGGGATGCTAGATGTGCGAGGATCCTAACCAACATGGTTCGACAAGCCATGTTACGCTCATGCTGCAATAAGAAATTGCTTTGAATCAGTTTTTCATTAGAAAGTGCTGACAGGCTCCATCAGCACTCACATTAAGAGTTTGTTTTATAGGGAATTAATTCAATAAGTCTTCAGCAAGCTCTCGCCACTCACGGACTTTTCCGTGGAAGTGTCGCCACTGTTTATCACTCATTGTTTGGGAAATATCTAGGGTGAATTGATCCGTTAGTGCAATATTATGATCAATATTCTTGGTTAGTTGATCACTATAATAACTTTCTGGCTCAAATAAGAGTTTCATGAATACCTGCTGGTAAACCACGCTGTTACTTTTATTTTCGAAAAGGTATTCGAGTTCTTGAATTATAGACGAGCGATAGTCACGCCATAGTGGACTATTTACGATCACATTCTCAGAAAGCTGTTTGGCGCGTGCTTTTTGTTGTCTTGATAATTTACCAAGCCATTCTTCCATCCACTCTTCAGTATTATCTAAGACAACTTCTCGCAGCTCTTGTTCCGTTTTACCTGCGTATTTTTCATCCCGCTCTTTGTAACGTTCTTTTACACTATCGATAAACTCGATTTCTTGTTTGCTGTCGAGCTGCATACTCAGTGAAAACAGGTCTGGTGCCGCTTTGGAAACCAAACGTTGATAGTGGTCGCGCATTTGTTCTCGGTTCGATTGCAAAGCGCCCAACGTAACGCTGTCTTTATTAAGTGCTTCTAATTGTTTTAAGTGATCGATATATAAAGGTAATTCCTCTTCTTTATGCCAATCCGCTAATAATAATATACGCTCTTCCAGCAACGCCTCTTGTTCTCCATCTAGGGAGACATAGTCATCTAAATATTCAATCACTACCCAATCAAGGTTACTGTATAGAAATTTTTTAGCACACCCGGCTAACACCAAAATAGATATCAAGATACATCCATATCGAACCGCTTTATTAGATAAACTTTTTAATTTCATCACCGATCCATATTCCCTTTTTTATTGATTAAGTTCTATACTCAATCTAAATCACTTATTATTGCGGCAAACTTTCGTCAGTCCGGCAAAGTTACATTGCCACTCTTGTAGTATATAGAGTTTGAAATTAACTTTTTTATCACAACTATTCGCAAAAAAGTGAGTTAGGGCGCAATTTTAGGCCAAATCTTGAACGATACAGCGTTCTTTAAATGGCATATAAGTTGCATCAATAACAACTGGATAGTTTATGGAGGCGTAGCATGGCTGCTGCTGAGCAACTTGATACGAGTGTAGAGTACGAAATTCGTTACTTCGAAGAGGGGAAAATCCACAGTATGAATGTCATCGCGGAAGATAAACGCGCGGCACATCATTACTATTTGGAGTGCGGCAAACACAACAGTGACCTGTACTCAATTCGCCCAGACAAATGAAAAACCGCCCTAACTCGGGCGGTTTTTTGAATTTGGCGTTTTTAGAGTGGGCGTTTAAAGGTTATTTAATTTCGCCAAATCGCTCTAGGTAAAGCACGGTTGCTGCTGTACGAGAAGGCACTTTCAGCTTCTTGAGTAAGCTCTTCATGTGCACTTTAACAGTCGATTCAGAGATGAAAAGGCGGTCGGCGATCTGCTTGTTTCGGAAGCCACGTGCGACCTCCTGCAAGATCTGCGTTTCACGGTCGGTCAGCGTATCGAACACGTCTTCTTGCCCTTCTCGCTCATTAAGGTATTTAGCTACCGCTTGGCTGTATGCCTTATCCCCTTCGTGCGCTTGTTTCAGCAAATCAACCAATTCATCTGGCTCAGTATCCTTTAACAAGTAACCATCAGCTCCACTTCGCACAATGGCTTCGATGTCGGCAGGGCTATCCGATACCGTCAGGATCACGATACGAGCCTCACAACCATCTGCGCGCAGCGCTTTCAGCGTATCTAGGCCTGACATGCCTTTCATGTTCAGATCAAGAAGTACCAAATCCAGTTCTAGTTCGTGAGCTGTAGCAACCGCATCTGCGCCGCTGCTTGCCTCTGCAACCACTTCAAACTCTGGCTCGAAACTGAGAAGCTGATGGATACCACGTCTCATGAGTGGGTGATCATCCACAAGCATTACTTTACACACTGTCAATGTTTACTTCCTTACTATGTTGGAATTCTAGTCTTACGATACAGCCGCTGTTCGTTGCCGCTTCAATTTGCAAATCTGCATGCAATCTTGTTGCTCGCTCTTGCATGATGCTCATACCGTAATGATTTAATTTTTCGTCTTGCTGCTCAAAGCCAATACCATCATCGGCAACCGTCACTGTGACTTTCCCATCAGAATCAAGACATTGAATCTCGATATTGTTTGCTTGAGCATGCTTGATTGCATTTATCGTCGCTTCTCTAATCAACTGTAGTAGATGGACCTGTTGGTGCGCATCTAATTCTGTTGAAGAAAGCTCATTATTAAGTGAGATATTCGCTGCTGTTTGATCATCAAGCGTCGAAACCATCTCCTGCAGCGCCTGACCAAAGCTGCCTTCTTTTATCGTTAAGCGGAATGTCGTCAAAAGCTCTCTTAACTGGGTATATGCCGCCGATAATCCAGTATCCAATTCAGCAATCACTTGGTTGGTCTGAGCAATCGCTCTCTCGTCTGGAATATTCTTCACGCTTCTTTTAAGCAGCGATACTTGAATCTTCAAATAAGACAGAGCTTGAGCCAATGAATCATGTAACTCACGCGCAATAGTGGCGCGCTCTTCCATTAGCAATAACTGTTCTGCTTGTCTTTGTGCTCGGTTGTAATATACCGCACGAGATAAGATTTGAACAAAGTTATCAATAAGAGACTCATTCGGGCATGGTAGGCCCGCTTTCCAATGCAAATACCCAAGGTGTACGCCATCTAGCGTTAGTGTTTTGGTGTGACATTCACTGTCACACTCATGACGACACTCCTCACCCTCAGTAAGTATCCAGTTGGGTTCCCCTATTTGTTCTATTTCGAGCTTAACAGCACGAATTCCTTCCAAACTTGCAATATGTTGTAAAATCGCTTGGAAATTTTCTTGATGGATGCGAGAAGCAGTCAACTCTTTCGACGAATCATACAACACTCTAAGCGATTGGTTTGCGTGTTGCAGCTTACGTGTTTTCTCGTCTACTGCTTGCTCTAGACCTCGATAGAGCTTACCAAGATCGTTCGCCATCCTATTGAAAGTTTTGGTCAAAATGCCCATTTCGTTATCACTCGAAACATTGAGCGAAACGTTAAACGAACGATTCTGAATTTGCTCACTAGCAAACACCAGCGCACGAAGCGGCCTGACGACTTCTAGCCTAACAAAGTGCACAACGAACATACTCACACACAGTATGCCGCCAAGCCCTAACCCACCAATCCAAGCTAAGTTGATCAGTTTTTGTTCTGAATAATTCTGTAGCTTAAATACAAAAGCATCAATTTGTTGAACAAAACCAGCGACTAAGATCAGATATTGGTCTCTGTCTTGGCTCTTAAGTACCGATTTCAGTTCATGCCAACGAAGAATCAGTCGGTAGTAGTCTTTTGTAATATCTTCTGGCACTGACCAATGTTGAAGCGCCAGCATTGAATGGGAGTAAATTGACTGCTCAAATAAGTCAATATGTGAAGAATAGTCAACAGATTCACTTTGAATATCATGAGCTAGACGATAGCTCTGCATTCGCATTGAGCCCGCTACGTTTACCGCTTCTGCATCATTAAGGCTCGACGCAAGAGTGAAAATAGCAAAGCCAGTTGTCGCCACTGAAAGAAGCAAAATCAACATCATGGCAGATGCGATTGTGCGTGTTACTGACTTTTTCACATTTTTAAACAACTCTGAACTCCGCTCGTTTGATAACCATGTTTGCCTTTATACAACACGCATCATCTTCCAACTTTATCAATATGTGATCACCTGCTTCGGAATTTATTGATCTAAAACAATATAGCATCCCAATTACCTCCTAAGAGGTATTTATACATATATGTCAAAAACTACACTCTAATGTACTTAAATGACAATTTATTAATGGAATTGTGGACTATGCGTATCTGGGGTTTCAATTTCCGAGGTGACTAAGTGGTAGACCTTTCGAGAAGAAGACTTTTTGCACGTAAAACGCAACCGGACAATTCGGTACGTCTTCCTTGGTTAGCTAAGCCAACTCAATTCACAGACGATTGCACTCGTTGCGGTAAATGCATCGAGGCGTGCGAAACGAAAATTATAACAAAAAGCGATGGTGGGTTTCCTGCTGTCGATTTTTCTATTGATGAATGCACCTTTTGTTACCAATGCGCCGAGGCTTGCCCAGAGCCGCTGTTTTTAGCGGGAGCGGAACAGCCTTGGCAGGCAAAAGCGAGCATCAATGATAGCTGTTTAGCAAAACAAAATGTCGAATGCCGAAGCTGTGGAGACATGTGCGACCCGATGGCAATTCAGTTCAAGCTAGAGCTTGGCAAAGTAGCACAACCAAGTTTAGACCTTGATGAGTGTAACGGCTGCGGCGCCTGTGTCTCAGTGTGCCCGACTTCATCCATTAATGTGAGCAATATAACAGCCTAGCCGTCAGTGGTCGGCACGAAAGGCAATAAAACGAGAGAGATGTATGTCACTAAACGAAGTGCACATTTCGAGTCTGGTAGTCCATGTTCTGCCTGAACATCTGGCTGAAGTTAAAACCCAGATTGAAGCGTACGAAAACGCGGAGATCTACGGTGACAGTCCAGAAGGCAAAATCGTGGTGGTGTTAGAAACTGAGAACCAAGGTTTCATCACCGACACTATCGATGCGATTAATAATTTACCGAACGTCTTGAGTACAGTACTGGTTTATCACCAAATCGAAACTGGGCTTGAAGAAACGGAAGAAAAAGACACCGGAATACAACATTCCCAAATCGAGGGTGAAGTATGAAAATGACAAGACGTGCGTTTGTGAAAGCAAACGCGGCTGCATCAGCTGCTGCTGTCGCAGGTATTACACTACCAGCTTCTGCAACCAATCTGATTGCGAGCTCTGATCAAACCAAAATAACATGGGACAAAGCGCCTTGTCGTTTCTGTGGTACAGGCTGTTCTGTTCTTGTTGGTACACAAAACGGCAAAGTGGTAGCAACTCAGGGTGACCCTGAAGCACCAGTAAACAAAGGCCTTAACTGTATCAAAGGTTACTTCCTTTCTAAGATCATGTACGGTCAAGATCGCCTAACTCAGCCTCTTCTACGTATGAAAGACGGCAAATACAGCAAAGACGGCGACTTCGCTCCTGTATCTTGGGATACCGCTTTCGACATCATGGCTGAAAAATGGAAAGCGTCTTTAGAGAAAAAAGGCCCTACAAGCATCGGTATGTTCGGTTCTGGTCAATGGACCGTAATGGAAGGTTATGCCGCTGCCAAAATGATGAAAGCAGGCTTCCGTTCAAACAACATCGACCCGAACGCGCGTCACTGTATGGCGTCTGCGGTAGTAGGCTTCATGCGTGCATTTGGTATCGATGAACCAATGGGCTGTTACGATGACTTCGAGAACGCAGATGCCTTCGTTCTTTGGGGTTCAAACATGGCAGAAATGCACCCAGTTCTTTGGACTCGTATTACTGACCGTCGTCTAAGTCACCCTCACGTTAAAGTGAACGTGCTTTCTACTTACTACCACCGTTCATTTGAGTTGGCAGACCACGGCTACATTTTCAATCCTCAGTCTGACCTTGCGATTGCTAACTTCATCGCAAACTACATCATCGAAAACGATGCAGTAAACTGGGACTTCGTGAACAAGCACACGAACTTCACTCAAGCAGACACGGACATCGGCTACGGTCTACGTGACGATGATCCGCTACAAAAAGCAGCGAAGAACCCGAACTCAGGCAAACTAACTTCTATCTCTTTCGAAGAGTACAAGAAGTCAGTAGCGCCATACACAGTAGAGAAAGCGTCTGAAATCTCTGGTGTTGAGAAAGAGAAACTGATTGAGCTTGCTAAACAATACGCGGATCCAAACACGAAAGTGATGTCTCTTTGGACGATGGGTATGAACCAACATACTCGTGGTGTATGGATGAACAATTTGATTTACAACATCCACCTACTAACCGGTAAGATTGCGACTCCGGGTAACAGCCCATTCTCACTAACAGGTCAGCCATCAGCGTGTGGTACGGCTCGTGAAGTTGGTACGTTTGCTCACCGTCTACCAGCAGACATGGTGGTTGCTAACCCTAAACACCGTAAGATCGCAGAAGACATCTGGAAACTACCAGAAGGTACTATTCCACCAAAACCTGGCTTCCACGCAGTACTTCAAGACCGTATGTTGCATGACGGCGTTCTGAACTGTTACTGGGTTCAATGTAACAACAACATGCAAGCAGGTCCGAACATCAACACTGAACGTCTTCCTGGTTACCGTAACCCAGAAAACTTCATCGTTGTATCTGACCCATACCCAACGGCAACAGCGCAAGCCGCTGACCTTGTTCTTCCGACCGCAATGTGGATTGAGAAAGAAGGTGCTTATGGTAACGCAGAGCGTCGTACTCAGGCTTGGTACCAACAAGTTGAGACTATCGGCGATGCGAAATCTGACCTATGGCAGGTAATGGAATTTGCAAAACGCTTCAAGATGGAAGAAGTGTGGCCAGAAGAGCTACTTGCAAAAGCACCTGAATACCGCGGTAAGACAATGTACGACATGCTGTTCAAGAACGGTCAGGTCGACAAGTTCCCTATCGAAGAAGCGCGTGAGATGAACGATGACGCTCACCACTTCGGCTACTACGTACAGAAAGGTCTGTTCGAAGAGTACGCGACGTTTGGTCGTGGTCACGGTCACGACTTAGCACCATACGATGTTTACCACACGGTACGTGGTCTACGTTGGCCGGTTGTTGATGGCAAAGAAACACAATGGCGCTTTAAAGAAGGCTCTGACCCGTACGCGAAAGCAGGTTCAGGTTGGGATTTCTACGGCAATGCTGATGGTAAAGCGAAGATTATCTCTGCACCATACGAAGCGCCACCAGAAGTGCCAAACGAAGAGTTTGACCTATGGCTATGTACTGGCCGTGTTCTTGAGCACTGGCACACTGGTACTATGACTCGTCGTGTACCAGAGCTTTACAAAGCGGTGCCTGACGCGGTGGTTTACATGCACCCTGCGGATGCGAAGAAACGCAACGTACGCCGTGGTGAAGAAGTTCTGATTGCAAACAAACGTGGTGAAGTACGCGTTCGCGTTGAAACTCGCGGCCGTAACCGTCCACCTGAAGGCTTGGTATTCGTACCGTTCTTTGATGCCCGTATTTTGATTAACAAGTTGATCCTTGATGCGACTGACCCTCTGTCTAAACAGACAGACTTTAAGAAGTGTCCAGTCAAAATCACGAAAATTGCTTAACCGTCAAATAATAAATGCAAAGGCCGTCTACTCGGCGGCCTAAAAAGAATTTAAGCCATAAGGCGGAGATGAAATGATGAAAAAATACCTTATTGCACTTTTATCTGTAGGTGCTTTATTGACAGGCGTTGCACAAGCAGAACTGGATAACCCAGGCGGCACAGGCGGTCTCGACTCGCTACGTGGCAGCGCGCAACTTGAAGACACGCGTCCTGCAGATGATTTTAAAGACTTTCCAAAAGACCAAATCGTTGCAGACAGCTATGTATATCAGCCACCACTGATCCCACACAGCATCCGAAATTACGAAGTGTCTTTGAACGCAAACAAATGTCTAGCATGTCACAGCTGGAAAAATGCTAAAGACGCAGGCGCTACCAAGATCAGTGTAACGCACTACGTTAACCGTGAAGACGCGGTATTGGCAGATATGTCACCACGTCGTTACTTCTGTTTACAATGTCACGTTCCACAAACCGATGGTAAACCATTAGTGGAAAACGAGTTTAAGGCAGTCGATTCGCTTCATTAATTGAAACGCGAGTACTAAGAGGTTACTTATGAAAATACTTAAAGCGTTTTGGAAGAGACTGTCGAGCCCGAGCAAAGCTGCCGCTGGTGTAGTTTTGTTCCTAGGCTTCGCTGGTGGTCTTCTGTTTTGGGGCGCATTCAATACGACTATGGAAGCGACCAACACAGAAGAGTTCTGTTCTGGCTGTCACGCTCCTATCGTCGCTGAAATTCAAGAAACGATTCACTACTCGAACCGCTCTGGTGTGCGTGCAATCTGTTCAGACTGCCACGTACCACATGAATGGACCGATAAAATCGTTCGAAAAGTTCAAGCATCTAAAGAGCTGTTTGCCCACTTCGTAACGAAGACCATCGATACACCAGAAAAGTTCCAAGCACGTCGTGAGCACCTTGCCGAACGTGAGTGGGCGCGTATGAAGAAAAACGACTCTCTTGAATGTCGTAACTGTCATCAGTTCGATTACATGGACTACTCTCAGCAAGGTAAACGTGCCTCAGCGCAGCACTCTACAGCGTTGGCGTCAGGCGACAAAACCTGTGTAGATTGTCACAAAGGTATCGCACATAAACTGCCTGACATGCACGGCGTTGAAGGCTGGCAATAAGGAGAAATACAGACAATGAGTAATCTTGAATCCTTTATCTGGCACTTCCTTGGATACAGTGCAATGCCAGTCATTATTCTTTCCGGCTTTGTCGGAGTAGCAGCAATCTCTCTATGGCTACTCTCACTAGGTAAGGATAAAGAGGTCTAAACCACCTCAAACCAGTCGACATTTTTGCCTATTTTGTTGACGGAAAACGCCAAGCATTTGCTTGGCGTTTTTTCTTTGTATCCTAATCAACCCTTGTCACTAACAGGCTCTAAAAGCCCCTACTCTGCCGTATGCGCCCCATGAACCCACGGGGCGGTGTTGTTAATGTTTGAAGTTCCAAGGTAGGAGCGCATCGATATCAGGCTCCGCTTTCGCGAGCTCTTTCATGCACTTGACCATGTAGTCGTAGAGGATAAGGCCGTTGGCTTTCGCTGTCTCGACGATGCTGTAAAGCATCGCGCTCGCATCAGCACCATTTGGTGTGTTTGAGAACAGCCAATTTTTTCTGCCAATGACCAGCGGTTTAATGGCGCGTTCAGCACGATTATTATC
>NZ_JAHGAH010000010.1:0-15402 GCF_030248475.1 Vibrio sp. D173a | reverse complement strand
CACTGGTCAAGGTTGGCAATACCTGCGATAGCGTTAAAGTGCTCGTTTCTGTCACCTCGACATTCGATGCGTTGGTCCCCGTCACCACCACGTTGTAGGTGCCATTTGGCTCTCCACTGATGTCCATCGCGTTGCTCGTCCAAGCCCCGCCGCTTTGCACCGTGGCATTGCTGCTCACGATAGGCGTTTCACTGCCTTGCGCTTTGATTTCTACGTTCACCGTTTGGCCTTCAAAGCGTGTTGACGTCCCCGCAATCTGCAATGAAGCCGCATTACTGCCATCCACATTACCCACTGGCGTGATCGCCAAGATTGGCGTGATTGGCAATGTATATGACGTATTATCCTCACCCACATTACCTACTAGGTCTTTATACTGACTCACCACTAGGCCAACACCGAGTTCTGGTACGTCTGGGACATTAACGGTTCCGGTCCAAACTTTCTTATCAGCAGGATCAGCCGTTAGCGAAGTAACATTGTTCGCACCTAATGTTGCCGTTGCTTCTTGTAACTCTTTGTCAAACTCAAGTTTAACGTCTACTGCCTTTCCGATTTCTTGATGCAGTGGATCAAACGTTACTTTAGTGAGCGTAGGTAACACACCTTCTACTCCCAGAACCAGACTATCCCCTTTTCCGGGGATAGTGTTGATGCTCTTGTAGCTATCATCATCGACCCGAATGGTTATGTCTTTATTTTCTCTTTCTGGTGTTATGTATGTGACTGTCCAAGTTATGTTGTCTGTGGTACTCCAAGATAAAGGTTTTAACTCACCGCCATTATTCTCATCTAACTTTACGTCTGAAATATCGAATTCAGTGACTTCTTCAGTAAAAGTAAACGTAAGCGGGACTTCGACGCCACCAGCCAAAGGTGTGCTTGCAGTCGTCGATATTGTTAGCTCAGGGACTGTTGCTGCTTCTATTTTGTATGTTGTCGTTTTTTCCGTTTGATTGCTGACTGCATCAGACGCGGTTACTTTTATCGTGTAATCTCCTGGCGATAACAAGTAGTGGAACACATAAGGGTCGCCATCGTTAGTAGGTTCCGTGATTGACTGTGGCCCTACTGCTTGACCTGAGCCGTTGTCAGCCGTTGATGTTACCGAACTTAAGTTTTTATCAGTCACATCAGCAGTTACATCCAACTTATATTTATCATCCGTCGGCGTCATAGAAACTTGATCCGCAGTGATACCAGTGATGACCGGTAACTCATGATCAACAACGGATTCGATACCTTTGGCATCATAGATCTTATTAAAAAGCTTAAAGTCTGTAACAGCACGCCCCATTGAGTCAGTGACTGTCAGTTTGTACATGTATTCAGCTTGGTCATCAATTGCAAAATCCATGGTACCAGTCGCACTTGACAACACGATATTGCCGTTGAAGTTAAGCGGGTCTCCGGTAGTTGGCACCATATCAATGGAATATCGAGATGCTTTGACATGCGCCCCCTCTGTAGACGTAATCGTGAACGATTGACTTTCTTTAGTGAATGCTAATAGCTTGCCTCCCAGCAAGCTAGATATATCAGTAAAATCGAGAGTAATAGTCGGCGCTGTCAGATCGATATCGAGAGTCTGGTTTTCGGTCCAACCCACTTTATCCGTAGCTTGGATGCTAACTCGAAGCTGACTTAACCCTTCTAATTCAGTTTTCGCAAGTTCAAAATAGAGATGTGAGTTATCCACATCTGCCTCTTTGTTGAAAACATGACTCGGGTTAGTTGTCGTATATTTGACAGTAGCGATACCGCTGCCTTCATCTCTGATAGAAAACAGGAATCTAACCAAACTAGGGTCTGTAGGTGATTCACTGACAGTAACATCGCTATCAATTATTGGTTTGCTGTTATCAACCATCACGTCAACTTCGGCTTTACTTGAATACTCCCATACATCAAACGCTTGAATGGACGGCCTGATCGGCTGACCATCTAAAGTGTCACTAAGAGGCGCTTTAAACGTAGAGCATGAGAAGTCATCTCCGCACTTATTAAATCGTGAGAAATTATCAGGGTTATCTTTTAAGCTGTATGGCTGCCCTTCCACTGTAGCAATTACATTTTCTAGGGTTGAATTAGCCCCAACCTTCACTTTGAAGTCCATTGAAAGTTCTGAACCTCGGATAATACTATCCTTTTTTGGGCTCGTGATTTCGATCAGAACTCCTTCTGGCGGTAACAACAACTCCAACGCGTAATCTGGCGCCGCATTACCTGCTACATCAGAAAGATTCTTGATGGTAAATAGATATTTTGATTCCGTTGCCGAAAGAAAATCTGAGAAAAGCTCAGTATAAGTGCACGTAGTGAGCTCTGCGCTAGTAATACAACTTTTCGGCTCAAACCGTTTGTTTAGGCTGTTTCTTACCAGTACAGGACGCTTAGTTAGATCAGTATTCACTCCGGATAAATCATCTTTAAAGCTCAGAGTGATACTTAAGATTTTGTTTCCATCAGCATCGAAACCAACATTGTTGCTACCAAGCTGGTAAGTACCTCCCGACTGGTGATCTTCATCATCAGGAACGGTTGGCGCATCGATATCCATCATGCTAAAGCTAAATTTGCTAACCGTCTCTTTATCGTTCTGACCAACAGTCCTGGTGATTAGAACAACAGGGTTTACGGACATATTCACATCTGTCGTTACATCGCACTTGTAATTTTCTTGCGGATTGCTGATCACACCAGAATACGCATTACTTGAGCCATCATCAGGGACTTCGGTCGACGTATAGTTTTCTCTGACCCAACATTCAAGAGTTTTCGCCTTAACGACACCAACTGGATTAAAGACTACACTCAGAGTCTTGCCAGAAATATGAGCTTGGAAGTTCTCAGGTTGAGCAACTGATAGCACCACCCCTTCACGTTGAACGTTTATGGTTTCGGATCTTTGAGTTACTGGGCGATCTCCGGTGTTGTATAAAACATTGTTGTACACTTTAAATTTCAACTCGTAGCTACCGTCATTAGAAAGCTCGGCAGAAGTTAGCCTGCCTTTCCATTTTCCAGACTCCTCTTCGCTGAATTGTATACTGTTTGTTGTATCACCGTACTTATAAGTAGCTTCTACTTGAGGAATGCCACTTGCGTCTTCAGCATTGATGGTAATGATCACCGGATCATTACGTGTAATTAATCCATTTGTAATCTCTGTACCATCTTCATAAGAAAGCTTCACACTGTTTATGGTAGGCAGCTTATTTTGAACCTTAATTTCAAAGTCTATTTCCGTGGTATTTCCACGAACATCAGCACCCTTCAGTCTTATGGTTCTAGTGGAGCTATCACCGTCATTTTGTCCACCTAAGTTGACCTTCATATCCTCTCCGACTTGAGTATCGGGATTAGAAGGTGTTTCGACAAAACTATTGAATTTCAGGGTATCTTTGTTTACCCCTTCAGTAGATGGCGCACCTGTTTCATTCAAGTCTTGAGCATAAAGAGTAAAGACATAATCACCGCGATAGTAACTTTCAGGCTTAAACCCATTCAGTTGTAAGTCAGGTCCTTCCCGATCCAAGATTATGCTTCTTGCCTCTGTATCGGAATAAAAGCCATATTCATCTATCGCTTTAACAAATAGATCAGCTCTATTGTTCTCATCGATCGTAATATTGCCACTTTGAGTACTATTAATCTCAATGTCGAAAGGCTGAGCAGGGTCTTTAGGTTCAATTGAGCGTATCGCTTTACTGCTTCCAACCTGCCAAATTTCTACATTGCTCACTTTTGAATCATCTTTCACAGAGATTAAGCTAACTTTAAAGTTCGGACCTAACACTCCACTCTTGCCAGAGTTGCTATCAACCACCCAAGGAGTAGCAAGCTCAATCTCAGGGCCTTTATTATCTACTTGAAAAATGAACTCCCCTGTCGCTTCCGCTTTAGGATACGCGCTGTCTATCGCCTTGACATAGAACGTATTTGTCTCTTCATATTTAAATACGTCAGCAACTAGACGCACTTCTACATTCGGTTGGGTACCAAATAGATAGGGCTCTTCACTTTCAACTGGTTCAGTTTCATAATGCTGTAACGTAAAACGCTTACCAAACTGAGTCTTCATATCCACTTGCACTTCACTCAGTGGACTTAAGTCACCGGCGTCAATATCAGGAACCCACGCTGAGTTTCCTCCCAAACGTTGGTCAATTACCCCACCATTTACTGCAGGTGCTTCCGAGTCAATTAGTATGTCGAATTTAGGCACATTCACGGTTTGCTGGTTAACTAGGTTTCCTAGGTTATCTTCAGCATTAACATTTACTTTCCAGTTACCGTCGCCAGGATAGATAACTTTGCCTTGGCTCTCACAAAGTGCTCCTGTACAAAGTTTTACAACAAAAGCATCTTGTTGATTGCTAGCGAACTGCTCGCTCGAGTATTCAACGGTCGCGTTGTTCGAATAGTTCACAAATGACAAGCTTCTTTTGTCTAATTGGTCACCAACTGCATCCTCGACTTTGAAGGTTAACTCATGCACAGAGTTCGCGTTCAGATAAACATCTTCCCCTATAGGTTTTTTATCTGGACCTATAGGAGGAATGTAACTCGCTTTCGGATAGTCGTTATCGACGAACAAGCGCTCAACAAGAGGCTCGGCCTCAGTATATCCATTACCTTTGGTATCGAATGCCGTTGTTTCCAGCGCAAACTCGATGATATCGGTGAGATCTGTTGATTCTGTATTCAGGGTAAAGAAGTACTCTTTTCTAAATTTATTACTATCGCCAGATTCTTGTGGTTGAAGTTCCAATGGAATAGCAGTATTAGGGTCGCCCATTGCATACCACATGCTTTGGAATTTCGGGGCTTGCTCACCTTCCTCTACAACCCCAGATGGATCTTCTAACACTACTCTAGATACCACTTCGCCCGCGACATAAAGCTTGTCGCCAACCATTGTTTCGCGGCCAGTCTCTATTGTTAGTGTTTGTTTCGGAGGATAAATATCAATACTGCCTCCACCACTATCAAAGATATTGTCTTCGCCAAGTTTAGGATTAGCCGTAGAAATATCATCGGCATAAAGCTGAGCAATATTATCTGGGATGCCGTATTTTTCAGTCATGATATCGTAGTAAGACTGAGCAAGGTCTTTGCGGTAGGTATCAGAGTCGAATTCGTAATCATCCAATTTGATTTGATTCCCACCAGCACCAATTCCGTTTGCTTTACCATCGTAGCTAAGATCGTCATAAATAGCGGAAGCGAAATCAGAAGAGTTATTACGAGGCGTATCTTGTGCTAAGTCGTCAATGGCTTCAACAAGGAAACGATGCAGGTAATCGTTAGATAGATCGCTAGGAATTGGCTCCTTAAGCATCTCATTTGTAGCGTAAGCCGTCACGGTTGGATCGAATCCGAAGAATGAATCATTACCGCCAGCTAGCGCGTATTTCACTTCCGTCAAAATTTGCGAGGCGCGTTCTGATGTTTTGTCACCGGCTTCTACCTGATTCCAACGATAATCGAACAAACCTGTCTGGTAAGTGGCAAGTTCTGTCACGTAGTACGTATTCGAACCGTCAAGTTCAAAATATGCGCCGATATTGGCATTATTTAGGTTAACGCTCGCTTTAGCGCCTGCATCATCTTTCCACTGATAGTAGTGAGGGTCAGTCCCTTCTACACCAATTAAACGTACTCTCATGAATTCGTAATTAACAACGTCCGTCGTGGTCTCACACGAAGCAACATCAAGCGCGGTAGTTTGATCACTTTCTGGCTGCTGAATGGTGGTACAACTTGCTAGAGAGGTGAATTCACCATTTGGGTTCAAACCCTCTAATTGTACACGTGCGCCAATGAAAGGGGTCACAACCGTCATCGTAGGTAGGTCAAAACTGCTTCGGAAATAAACTTCTTGAGTCGCACTTTCGTTGTCGGATTCGTCGATGGTTTGGATCACCAGTTTCTGGCTGGCGTTTTCTGAAACGTTTTTAAAACCATCACCAAGCACCTCTTTTACGAAAGGAACGTAGTAAATAACCTCATCAACTCTGCCTTCGCTATCTAAAATAGTTTCATGGGGGATACTCGCGGTGATAGTGTCCGTCGATGCTACGGTTTGTGTTGTGTTTTGAAATGCGTAGTTGTTGTCGTTGTTTTGGCTTACGTAGTACTTCACGACGAGTTTAAGCTTGTCGGCACTTGAGCCTAAAACCGTATCGGAGTTCACATCTGCAACTCGAACTCGCACGTAAGGGATCTTACTCTCTTTCAATACGTTGACGTGAAAATTGGCGAAATCAACGCCATCAATTGATTTCAAGCCAGAAGCAGCATAGACATAATCGATCTTCAAGTAGTCTCGGCTCGACTGCACGTTATCTGAAGTATAAGTATCTTGCGTGTAGACCCCTTCGTACGTAGACCTTTCTCCATCGACGGTCACATTGACGTAGTTCATCGATGTCCCTTCTGGGTACGTAATGATCTGAGCAGGCGCTTGGTCGTCACGGCTTACTGCATGCTGGTATTCACCGACGTTGTCTTTGGTGTCAGTAGCCCTAACATCGAACGTAGTCGTAGATAAGAATTCGTCCGTCGAATAGGCTTTACTAAATTCACAAGCACTACCCGACTCTGCCGTTACAGGAGTACAAGCCACATCTTCTGGTAGCCCGCTTTTAAATGAAACGCTGACAGATTTAATGTCTTGAGACGCTTCTTTTACTATGCCTTTTAATACGTACTCTTGAAGTTCGTTGTTGATAGCGCTTGCAGAAGTGACAGAGATAACCGGAGCGTCATTATCCCACTCGAAATTCACGTAGTGGCCTGAATTGCTACCAGGGATAAGTTCATTGCCCAAAACGTCTGCCGTGTAAAACACCAAACGAGCAGCAGTCACGTTAGAAAGGCCTGTGTCTGAGTCGACCTCAACGGCATCAATCGCCTTTGTATCGACACTTACCTTGATGTTTGTTTCACGAACACCGACTTCAAAGCCGCTTGCATCTACCGTACAAAACTCACTGCCAGACGTCTGCTGATCGTTACATTTGAATTCATCCGACCAAACACCGTTAAGTTGGTATTGCACATAAGCAGAAACAGATTGAACACCGATATCGTCATTGAGCCGGATATCTACATTATCTGTTTTAGTCAGTACATCATTATCGGTACGCGTGATGGTTGGTGGCACGGTATCAATCTCAGTTTCATCGCGTGGTGGAATAACACCATCAGTTTCGCCATGGCTACCCAAGTCATTAATTTTTTGACTAAATGCAACGTAATCATCAGCGTCCGTCCCTGAGATATTAAGCTCTGAATCGTTCACCACAATCAAAACGTGCTGGGAAAGATCTTGAGTGTAAACGTCGCTGGTAATTCTCTGCTGGCCAAACGTAAGCGGCGTCACCGCACCAGTAGACTCACTGATCTCTAAACCATCTAAAAGACCATCAGCGATGACATCGCGAAATTGAATGTCAGCGAAATGCATTGAGGTATAGACCTTGTCCTCAGACTGGCCGTATTTTTGAATTAAGTCATATGAGTAAGACGAATAGGCAGTCAGCAAAGCACCATATTGGTGTCCTGGTGTAGCAAAACTGCTCTGGCCACCTTTGGTGATATCAATTGGCTTGGTTTCGTTAACATTAAACCCGTACATGCCATTGATACTATCTAAGGCTTCAGAAACCGCATCCGAACCGGATTCACCATTGGCGATTTTATACTTCGCAAGCCCAGAGACGATATTCGTCAGTGGTGTGAGCATTAATTGTTGGTCACTACCTTCACTAAAGTTCACGACCCCCTCTAAACGCAGGGTTTTACTCGCGCTCGACGATACAATCTCTTTTGTAAGGGGATCGGTATAGCTACCCTGTTGCGCAACAACATACAAAGGCATCGAAGAAGATTCGAATTCTAGCTTGTAGTCACCAAAGGCATTGGAAGTTGTGCTGTCTAGCTTACGACCAACCTTTCCATCCTTGTATTCAAACACATCGATCTTGGCACCGTTAACTGGAGCGTCAAAAACGTTACCCGATATGCTTCCGGTATTCCTAGCTGGCGGAGTGTTATCACCACCATCCCCACCGCCACATGCACTTAATAAAAGTGAAGCAGCCATGAGACCTAACGTTGGTTTTATCGTATTTTTAGTGAACATAGTAATTTGGCAGAGTCTATTTTGCCGCGATTATATTATTGTCTGGAATTTTCTCAACGTGACAAAATAACCATAAAATTAAGCATAAACGCTAAACAAACAGGCAGTTTTCAACCTCTTTGGCAGCGCTACTTCACATCTATCGTTATTTACTTAGTAAAAACACAGGAATTGGCATTAACGGCGTGTAAGATTTTATTTTAAATATTATACTCCCCTCAATTTTTCGCCGATAAGCATAATTTCGATTTAATGACAAGTTTAATATTAAGACAGTATACTCAAAACATTGCGCTACCCCTCGTATTCATTGCATTCGTTATCATTGCTGGCGTGTCTTTCACTCATTACCTGCTCACTCCGGAAAAACAGGTTCAACCTGTCACCACTAGGCTTCAAGCAACTGTTTTTAAAGAGATAAACCACAACAACATTGAACACACCTACGAAACCTACTTTCAGCGGGAAAAGATCACTACCGGCGTTGTAGATTACTCTTTCGTGACGTCTTTAATTAACGCTGGACTGTCTCAGCATGAGATAAAGTCTTTGATAAAATTAATTGAGAATGAATTCGATATTATCGGATCGGTCCGAAAAGGTGACAAATTCTCTATAAAAACCAAAACCAATAGTTATAATGAAAAATACATTAGTTCTTTTTACTATTCTGGTAGTAAAAGAGACTTCTTTGTTATTAGTGATGGCAATAACAACGCGTACGATGAATATGGTAATAAGTTAATCCGCCAGCCTTATTATGCATTTCCACTAGCAAAAAAGTATAAAGTGAGTTCTGGTTTTAATTTAAAGCGAAAGCACCCAGTTACCGGTCTACTCGCTCCACATCTAGGTACCGACTACGCAGTGCCGATCGGAACACCAATACAAAGTATCGCAGATGGTATTGTTGTTAAGTCACGTTACAACCGTTTCGCTGGTAACTACATTAACATCCGCCATAGCAACGGTTCCCTATCTCGTTATTTGCATCTATCTCGTAGCGATGTGCGCGCAGGTGACCACGTAACTAAAGGGCAGACCATCGGCCGCACAGGTAATACAGGAAGAACTACTGGCCCTCACTTACATGTCGAACTCATTGTAGATGGCGTTCCTGTTGATTATGCACGTTACATCCGAACTAACCCTGCGCCGCCTGCAAACACACAGATGATGCTAGCGGCAAGAACAGAGCGTGCAGAGCTTATTAAAGAACTGCATAAATACGCCTCTTAGTGTCTGGGGTGATTTCTTTTCAGCTCATCGCGAAACAAACTTTGGGGCATAATGAGCTGAGATCCCGTCACTGTTAATGAGCTTCGATTCGAAAGTGACCAAATCGGGGCCAAAGCCGTACTTAAGTCCTTAAATATCTTCCTATCGCTCTTGCTCTAACATTCCCGCTCCCCCAATAAAGTGTTAAGATCATCACATGACTAGCTGTAGTGGTAACGAGTGGTGATAATTAGCCCCACTCCCTTAACATCCTCATCAATGATGTAAGTAAGATGAATAACCCACCAGCATAACCATGAAACAATAAGGCGATTTTTCAGATGGTTAACAACTCTATCCAGTGGTTTCCGGGCCACATGCATAAAGCCCAAAAAGAGATTGCTGAAGCGATCCCTCAAATAGATGTCATTATTGAAGTGCTTGATGCTCGTATCCCTTTTAGTAGTGAAAACCCTATGATCGCGGAGCTCAAGGGCGATAAGCCAGTAGTAAAAGTGCTTAACAAACGCGATCTTGCGGATCCGGAGTTGACTCAAGTTTGGATTGACCACTTCGAGAAAGAGCACAACGTAAAAGCGATTGCCATTACTACTTCTCAACAGTCAGAAGTCCAAAAAATTATGGAGTTAGTACGTAAGCTTGCTCCGCATCGCGAAGAAATTGGCAAGAACATTCGTACCATGATCATGGGTATTCCAAACGTTGGTAAATCCACCATTATCAATGCCTTAGCGGGCCGAACTATCGCAGTGACAGGTAACCAACCAGCGGTTACACGTCGCCAGCAACGCATTAACCTTCAAAATGGCATTGTACTTTCAGATACTCCTGGGATTCTTTGGCCAAAAGTAGAAAACCCGCACAGTGGCTTCCGTCTTGCTGCAACTGGCGCAGTAAAAGACACGGCAATGGAATACGACGAAGTGGCATTTTACACAGTCGAATACCTAGCCGCTCACTACCCGGAGACGTTGAAAGAGCGCTACCAAATCGATGAGCTTCCAGAATCGGATATTGAGATCATGGAAGAGATTGGTCGTCGTCGTGGTGCACTTCGTGCTGGCGGTCGTGTAGACCTTCACAAAGTATCAGAGATCCTTCTTCATGAACTTCGCCAAGGCACCTTGGGCCAGATTACTCTAGAGCTTCCTGAGATGATTACTCAAGAGCTAATTGAGGTAGAAATCGAAACCGCTCGTAAAGAAGAAGAGAAAGCGAAACGCAAAGAAGAACGTCGTAAACGCTACCTTCGCAACAAACGATAATAGCGCTCCTATCTCCCTTCTCAAGGCACGTGTTACACGTGCTTTTTTTGTGCTTAAATTTTTCATTTCAGTGCAAAAGCGCGGCGCTTTTCTCATTACTTATGGAATGAAGACCACTAAACGTAGATCACCACTCAATACATTCCAATTTGCATTTCATCTAAGTTTCGTAGGAAAAACCAAATAAATTCATAAATATTTATTATGTAATTTGACGATTATTTTTTAAGCACGATCTTAGTTAGACCCCCGAACAGTAAGGAGTTACAAAGCTCACCCAACCCTTAAATGCGGAGTTTGCAGGCGAATGCAAACTTATGCAACTTGACTAATGACACCGAGCTCATATTGGTCAAACTATATAGCTGTCAGCGCTGGCGTTTTCCTGTGTTACGAAGAGAACTTATTATGAGTGATAAACCGAAAACAAAACCACTTCCTTCCTTTGTTGAGGAACGCCTAGACTTTTATATTCAAGATCTGATTGAGCAGAACGAAAACCAAAAGCACTTGGTATTAGGGAAGCGACCACAACAAGGAGCGGTGGTCATGCAAAGTAACGACTACTTGTCGTTGTCCCACAATCTACAAATTCAACAGGCACATCGTGATGCTATCTACGAGCACGATGATAACGTTGTCATGTCTGCGATTTTCTTACAAGATGACGACTCAAAACCTGCATTTGAAACGCAGCTCGCGGAGTATGTCGGTATGGGCAGTTGCCTATTATCCCAGTCCGGATGGGCAGCCAATATTGGCTTGTTACAAACGATTTGTCCGCCAGAAACACCAGTCTATATCGATTTCTTTGCACACATGTCTTTGTGGGAAGGGATTCGAGCGGCAGGAGCGCAAGCGCATCCATTCATGCATAACAACATGAACCATTTGCGCAAGCAGATACAGCGTAACGGCTCTGGCGTTATCGTTGTGGATTCGGTCTATAGCACGATAGGTACGATCGCCCCACTCCGCGACATCTACGAAATGGCGCGTGAGTTTGATTGTGCTTTGGTGGTCGATGAGTCCCACTCATTAGGCACGCATGGGCCAAATGGTTCTGGCTTGGTGAAAGCATTGGAACTCACTGAGCAAGTGGATTTCATTACGGTGAGTTTGGCAAAAACATTTGCTTATCGCGCCGGGGCGATTCTTGGTCCAGAAAAGTTGGCTAGAACGCTACCCTTTGTCGCATTCCCAGCCATCTTTAGTTCGACGGTCCTTCCACAAGAGATCGTTCGACTTGAAAAGACTCTCGAAGTCATCAGAAGCGCAGATGATAAGCGAACTATGCTGTTCAACCGCGCTAAAGAGCTCAGAACAGGCCTAAAGCAGATTGGCTTTCATATCCGCAGCGAATCGCAAATTGTGGCGTTAGAATGCGGTAGTGAGCGAAATACGGAACGAGTACGTGACTTCTTAGAAGAACGAAACGTATTTGGCGCTGTATTCTGTCGTCCTGCAACGGGCAAGAATAAGAACATTATTCGATTTTCGATCAATGCTGATATGACATCTCGTGACATTGACCATGTCTTGACGGCTTGCCAGGAAGCGTATAACCACCCAGAACTAGAATTCGCCTAACGAATCGAAAGCGGCACATTTGAATGGAAGCTTGTGAATGCCGGAATACAAAGAGCTCAGCATAGTGCTGAGCTCTATTCGTTTTCGTCACCCTATTGAGCAAGAACTAAATCCAGTTCGCAATCTTGTCGAACAACCTGTTCTTATCCGCAGGTTTAACGATGAAATCCGACATGCCAGATGAACCAATCTTGTCCAGTGTTATCGGTGAGCTATCACCAGTATGCGCAATAATAGGTACCGAAGCGTAGGCCTTATTTGAACCTCTGATTTGACGAGATGCTTCTACACCATCCATCACCGGCATTTCGATGTCCATTAGGATTAAGTCAACATTGTTCTCATTCAATGCGTTGATTGCCTGCAGCCCATCCTCAGTTTGGATCACTTCAAAACCCTGCTTCTCAAGCAGCATGGCCGTAAACTTGCGTAAAGACTCATTATCGTCAACCACCATAATGGTTCGCTTGTTTGTTGAATCGAGCGGCTTCGCTGGCATCGATGGAACAACATAATTAGCGTCATACAGTAAACGGTCGATGGTCGCTCGAGTATTCAGAAGCCAGGCTTGTGTCTCTACCCAAATAGGTTCAAAAGAAACGCTTCTCGCTCTTTGAATTGGATGGTGCTCAAATATGTAAACAATGCGAGCTTCAGTGAACGACAGTAACGACTCAACCTTATCTATATGGCTGCCACTGGCGTCTAAACTCTCCATGTCGATCAGGATCAAATCAAACTCGAACTCGTATTCTTTATTTTTAAGAACCGCAGGAACATCGAGAACCGTGAGTTCGAATCTCATAAAACGAGCAATGTCCGTCACTTTCGAAACTAAGATGTTTTGCTCACTCACAAACAAAATCGTTTTTAGCTTGGTTAGCTCACTCTTAATCTCTTTGACTGCGCTTGAGCCAATCGTAGGGAAAGTCATCGTGAACTGAGACCACTCGCCGACTTCTGATTGACAACGAATATCACCGCCAAATGAACGCATCACTTTCTTACAGAAAGGCAGTCCAAGGCCGTAGTTTCCTGACTTACCCGTAGTGTAGAAATCTTGGAAAATACTTTGAAGAACTTCTGGCGCAATGCCCGAACCGTTATCAGTCACCACAATTTGGTTGGCAAATTCATCACTGTACATGGTGACGTGTATGTGGAAGTCTTCTGAACTACGGTGGTGGAAGGCGTTCTTGAACAAGTTGTACATCACATACTTAAGCAATGTATCGCTGCCCAAGAAATCGAACTCACTTCTTACATCCAAGGAGATAGCAAAACGGTCTGTCGATCGTTTGTAACTGAAACTTTCAATCGCACTCTCAACGACAGATTGTGCAGAGTGTTTTTTAAATGTCGAGCGAGAAACACGGTTCTCATCAATTGAAGTAAGAAGCAAATCAATGGTTTCGTTTCCGGAATGAATGATCCTCATTGCGTCACTGCTGACTTCTCGTAACAGTGTCACATCTTCATCACTTAACGTGTACTGCTCTTTCTTGCCCTCTTTCGGATTTGGCAACACGGATTGAATGACATCGATAGAAGTTAATAAACCGCTGAGTGGGTTTCGCATTTCATGGGCGATACCCGCCCCAAAAGACTTTGCGATTGAGACTTTTGCTTCATGTTCTACCTGGTTTCGGAAGTAGAACAAGTTACCAAAGAGATAAATAAACAAGAAGATCGGTACGTGCGTCCAATCCATGGTGAGTTCGAGGTGAAACCCCTGTGCTACCCAAGCAAAAAACGTCGCAAGACCAATTCCCACAAATGTCTGAACAAACATCACCGATGTGATATGCACGAGCAGTATGTGCAAAAAAATCGCCGACATAAACGACATCACCCAAACATTCGACCAATTGTTCATCAGCAACATGTAAAAGAAGAAGCAAGGTAAGCAGAGCGTTGTGACCACTTGATAATAGGCGGGTAAAAACCCACGCCACTCAAATGGCGTACGATTACGATAAATGATGCCGAAGAATAAGACTGAGCAAAGAATACGAAGCGGTAGGTTTTCGTATGGCTGCGGGAACATGAACTCCCAAACGATGTAGTAAATAGGAAAGCCTATGAAGCCCATCCATCCTACGAGGCTAAGGTTGGGTTCTGCGTACTGATATACTTTGCGAATCGCGTCCATATTTACTTTATCTACTGAGCCTAGCACTTACTAATTTTATGTTTAGCATTGTTTTCTTTGTATTTGTCTTTCAATTATATATTAGTTATCGCACATAAGCAGTGAGACATTAATCAAATATTTCGCGACGCTCCTCTTTAAATTCAGAGTTTTATATTCACAAAAAGAATCTCCGGGTAACTTTGATTGTTAATTAATCAGAAACTGAGAAGTGGCGCAACGTCATGTACATGAATGCCATGCAACATACAAACACCAGCACAGTGCTCACTTCCCTATTCAACTTATCAAACAAGGACACCTATGCAACCAGTAGAAATTAAAAATGTCGTATTCGATGTAGGTAATGTACTCGTAAGGTGGTCACCAATCGAAATCGTGAGACTGACCTTTGGAAATGATGTCGATGCCGAGGCGTTAGCGAAAGATCTTTTCATAAGTGCGATTTGGTTGGATTTAAACAAAGGGCTGATTACAGAAACACAAGCCAAACAGCGGTATCAACTCGAAAAACAGTTGTCTGAGAGCGAAGCAGAGCGTTTCTTTTACTACGTGAAGCATACCCAACTTCTGATTTATGGCAGTGTGGACCTTCTAAAGCGCATAAAATCAGCAGGATATCGTGTGTTCGCTCTGACTGACAATGTAGTAGAGATCGTTGAGTATCTAAAAGCTACGTATGACTTTTGGCCGTTATTTGAGGGCACAACAGTATCTGCAGAACTTGGCTTGTTGAAGCCTCAACCAGAGATTTATCAGAGCCTATTAGAAACCCATCAACTTTTAGCGAAAGAAACCGTGTTCCTCGACGATATGCCCTATAACGTTGAAGGCGCACGCGAGGTAGGCATTGAGGCGATTCAATTTAAGCACGCAGAACAATGTGAGTGTGAACTAAAAGCCATGGGGTTGAGCTTTTAGGATTGGTTCTAACGACAAAGAGCAGCACTTGGCTGCTCTTTTAGACTCTACAGGGTGTATACCCAAGTGACTTCAAGATGCAG
>NZ_JAHGAH010000001.1:0-16758 GCF_030248475.1 Vibrio sp. D173a | reverse complement strand
TGTAACGAACCACTTTCAGATCATTGAAGAACACTTCAGAGAATTGCTTATACGCAGGAGCACCACGAACAGTGCCCTCAACATCACCAATAGGGATGTTAATGGACTCGGAGTTGTAGTAACCCGCTCGTTTAAGGTAACTAATGGCCTTATTAAAGGATTTCGGCGCAATGTACTTACCAAACCGCAAAGCATGATCTTCATGAAACTGGTGATAACTTAATGGTTTCATACCTTGTGGTGAGGGTTCACCGACACGGCCACTGATAATATCAGTGTTAACCAAAAGACAAGCGAGTACCCTCGCGACGAGTTCACGCGCCTGACGATTATTCATTTCAGGCACCCACGTATACAATTCAGGAAAGCGTCTAGGGTTATCGATAAATTCCTCACACGCTTTTAGGATCATTGCAAACTCAGTCGGAAGATCTACCACCCTTGGATTTTCTTTGTCACGTAACACACGGCGTTTAGTAAACCCGATTTGATAGTTCGGGTTTGGCTTACCTTTGGCTTCCAGACGTGCTTTTTCCGCTTCAATGGCAGCGTGGTGAATATCAATACATTCTTCAACACGCGCTTTCCGTGCAGCTCGATACGCTGCGCTCGTCTTCTTTCGTTGAGCACGAATATGTTCTTGCGCTTCTTGTGCAAGAGCAGAAAGAGCTTGAGAAGTGTTGTGCTCAGGGAGTTGCATAGCATACCTCAACAGAACTCAAGCACTGGTGTAATGGAATAAACCCACTAACGACGTGAACGCTTGAACTGAGAGTATGCTTTGATAGATCGCACCTAGGGCACGGAAAAAGAGATTTCTTCATATTTTGATTCCTAATGTTTGGTCTGCTTGGGTGACTAGGCCGAGCAGTTGCATTAAATGTATAGAAAAAAATCAAAAAGATCAATGTTCAAGATCGATAGATACAAAAAAACCAGACCCATTAGGAAAGTCTGGTTTCGTTGTTGAATGTTTAAATATTGAAGTGTCACCTTCAACCACTCAATTGACCTTAATACACTGCATAGAAAACTATGCAGGTAGCGTGCTATGCAATGCACTCTGATCACGTTCAATATTAGTAGCTTTCATAGATAAAATCAACTAAACATTAAGCGCTGTAGTAACTTTTTGAGCGAACAGCTCTAAATGCCTTTCGGGATAGATAAATCGGACCTACGCCAACAATTGCATACAACAACTTAAACAGTACTTGACTGACAATCATTGTATACAACTGATAGACATCACCCCATACACCGACTGCATTTATCAAGTCCACCCGACCACCATCGAACAAGTCATAAAAAACGAATCGAGCTTCAAACCCTTCGCAATCAACGTCAATAAGCTTCCAGGCCATAGCCCACCCAAATTTAAACAACCGAGAACAAAAGAGGAAGCCATCGACTTGGCGAACTACTACCTCTCTCTTGGCCACTCGGTTGATTTGGGTCTGATGCAAATCAACACAAGCAACCTCAAGGCTTACGGCGTCACGATTGAAGAGATGTTTACCCCCTGCAAAAACATCCAGATTGGCTCAAAAATTCTTCATGAAAGCTACCAACGCGCACTGAAAATAAATCCAGAGCCGGGCGCTGCGCTGCAAATCGCTCTCTCCTATTACAACACTGGCAGTCCTAACCGCGGCTTTAGAAACGGATACGTCAAAAAGTACATCAACAGCAGCATCACCCGACGTGTACGCGCAGCGCCATCCAGCATCTCAACTCAAGGACTTTATGATTAGCGCCAGATTTGGGCTGAACATTTCATGGAAATCGCGCTCGTAGAAGGCGCGAAATCCTAACAACTTCCGCTCTTCTCTAACAACATCAAGGATGTGAACGAAATGGACAATGAATTACCCATTTTAGAATGCGATATCGAGCTGATGAGGCGGCTCAATGTGCCAAGCCAAACCACATTAAAACAAGCTTCATCTGAGTTTGCCGCTTATTGGCAACGGGTGAGAAAAGAGGCAGACATGCGTGAAAAAACGCTCGTCACCGCGTCACATGCAGCGCCGAGTAAAAGAAATGACACCAAACCGTGAATGAATTTCACGCTTGGAGTGTTGGTGCCACCTCTTTCATAACCCCCTACCTTCTCTTAATTAACATCTCAATCAAAAAGAGCTCCCCATGCAATACGTTTTACTTCCCACCTCCAACGACCAAACCTTTCTTGCCGATTGCAAGGAAATCATCGATATCAAGGAAGGCGTGACAGACCAACCCAAGTTTGAGGAATCACACCTCACCTATCGCCTCATGTATGGCGCCTATAAGCCTCAGACCCACGCGAACTACACCGCAGAAGAAGTCAAAGCGGACATCAGCGAAGCCATTGACCAATGGCTTATTCACATTGATGGCAAGAACGTCATCGATTTGGGTATCAAGGCCATTGTAGTTTCAGACAGCGTCATCAAACGCCAATGCAGCACATTAGCCCCTCCAATAGAAACTCAAGATGTGGCCTTTGCCGCCCTGGTCAAGGCGCCTGCGTGTTTTGACATTGACAACAGACATTACCAAGCCCGCACCGCTTATTTACGTTGGGATGGTATCGATGCCATCACCACACTGATGAATCGAAAAGGGTTGTTTGCTTTCACCAGTGAAGACAAACGCTTCACGCCAGAAGAGCCATTAACGAAGAAGAATTGGCACCACCACATTGACCACTTGCGAATGATCAAAGAAGCCCGCCGAGCACAATAGGAGATTTATCATGGAAAATAATACACAACAAAAACACCTCTACAGCGTCTGTTCCACCGACCGGATTCTCAAAGAAAGTCACAGTCAGGCTGTCATGAATGATTTTTTAAAGCAGTTCATTAATATCGATAAGATTCGCATGACCACCTATCGTGCGGGACGCGCCGTCACTGAGCTTATTATTCATTATGATCATGATAAAACCTTCCTGCTCACGATATGGGAAGGAAGCTTTAGCACACCGCCCCTTTCACTTGATGATATCCGTTTAGCTCATAAAGAGATTTCATTAACAGATATTGTGGACATTATGGTGCTTGTAACAAGACTCGCTCACCATGCACAGTTATCGCCACAGCTTTCTTCGGACTCAGACTCAGCAGAAGTTTTGGTTTTCAGCTCGTAGAACATCACCAATTGCCTTAAATCTGATATATGAAGGTTAATAATGGTATTTCCTTGTGAATTTTCTCTATTTGACGAACTTGGGTTAAGTAAGAAGACTTGAAAATATTTCACGTTTTCTGTACTCAATACTTCATCGACATAGTGCCCAAATCTTCCACAGTTCATGAGCTCTTTACTGACATACAAATTGACAGTTTTGCCATCATTTTTATCGAAGAATTGAAGCAGAAAACCACGACCGTAACGCTTTTTCAATAAAGCGCCACCATAAACAACACCCTTATATCGATTTTCAAGCCCATAACGAATGTGCGTCACATATCGGTATAGAGGGAGCTGTCCATAACCTTCAACATAAAGTTTGAGTAACCGAAATTCATCATCCGATAAATTAGTTTTAGCGTCTTGCCACGTATCAATTAGCCGCTGTAACTGATTGGTTCTGGTATATCGTTGCCATCGATGATGATCTTTTTTATCACGAGGTTCACGATGCTGAGCCAAAAACCCTGGTGAATGGATAGATAAACCAGACTCACCGTGCTCGGTTCCTAGGTCTCCATCTGATTCTGTCCAAGGGGTGAAGTGATTAATATGATCCTTTAGTTTTTTACGAGCTTTTCTTTCATTACATTCTTCACCAGATACTTCTTCAGATTGGTCCGGTTCCATAGCATCTGTAAATTTAATCCACTCGCATCCAGGCTGATGTTCATATGGTGAACGAAAGTGAGCCGTTTGGTACTTAACTCCCTCTTCCGCCATTACGTGATAATTAACACCACTTATAAGCACACCACAATTTCGGTCACTGCATGAAAATTTGAATCGCTTCCTCTTTTCTGGTTTTTGAGAGAAGTATTCAGCCCTAGCTTGGTCTATGGAAATGCTGCGCTCAAGCTCATGGCAGTAAGCAAATAATACTTTGGTTCTTTTCATTAGTTCACACCTTTATATGAGTATCAAAGCATATAAAGCAATGACATTAATTCAACAACTAACTTTTTCCAAATCAACAACCCGCATAAATGAAATGAGAATGAATAAAGGTACATTTCCAGATTACGCATCACTCATCGAACAATTAGCCATGCAAGCTTGCCAAGGTCTCGTCTTCGGGAACTACAACAAACGCTTTCAAGCATCCATAGATGAACTTTTAAAGTCTTTGCCAGATGACAAGAAAGAAAAAGTAATCAGTATTGCAGAGAAGCATGGCTACAAAAAACAGACAAGAATCGAGTAAAGAGGGAAAGATAGATGGTCTACGAAATTGGTTTTGACGAGGATTCTTTAGGCTTTTTTGTCGTCACAAAACTATCAAAATCTGAACTTACGAATTGCATTGTTAGTGTGTTGACAATAGCTGATGAACTCATAATCGATTCACATATAGAAACTACTGACATATGCACAATTTTAGTGCGTTTCTTTGATTGTAACCTTACGTATCCGCAAGACGGATGTGAGCACATTTCAGAATATCACCTTGCCCCTGGCGATATAGATGTTTCTAGCAAAGCTGAACTTATCTCGGAATATATTGAGAACAACTGTGTCACTTGGAACAACCGAGGAACTTTACCAAGTGAGTGCGTTTAATAAAGAGCAAGACGTTTCCATTACCTAAAGTTCGATATCAACACAACCAAAATTAAGGAGTTAAAAGATGAGCACAACCGTTCAACTAACCAATGAAGAAGAAAAAGCGCATCAAGCATTCGAAATCCAACACCACGTGAATCGCCGGGCAGAAAAAGTGACACCTTTACGTATTCAAGGTTATGAAGTCCTGTGCAAGGCTCGTTTACCTCTGCACTTTCGTGCTCGTATTCGAGAAATGAAAGTGGGGGATACATTCATTATGGGTTTAATTCGTCATACTTATGATGCAGAAGATACAGGTGGGAGTGAGTACGAAGGTGTAGCCGAAGTTTACGTTAAGCGGGAGCCCAAAGGACTTTATCAACTTTATTGTAACTGGAGTATGTTGACTAAACCTAATCGTCCGATGACGTTTGCCCATGCCACGTTTAAATGGGAAAAAGGCGGTATCTTCGCGTTTGTTAGTGAAAACGCCGAGGTAAACTTGCGAAACATTTGCCTAATTAGCCGCTTCATTCAACGTCTCATCAATAGTGCATCGCCCGAAGACTTACAACATTATGAGCAACTTGGCCTTCCTGACTATCTTGTCGGTGTTAACGTAGATAAAAATAACCTCACCACTCTTCAGTATTGGCGTAAATCGGAACAGTCATTAGGACGCTATAAGTTTGCCGACGATCAACTCCCCAAACCAATGATGAAATGCATTATAGAGCTCGGGCTTTTAACCGGTGATATCGATCTCTAACTCTTCAATTTTATCCCCCCACCTAGCACACATTATTACTTATTTTTGTCACACCAAACGTTTGAAATCCACAGTCTCACTTATCCAACTATCCATCATGAGGAAGACTGGAAACCTCCAGGATTTATTTCCAGCCGATTGTGGAGAGATGGAGAAGTGATTCAGCACTCAGACCTAAACAACAACCAAAAGCGAACTACATTATGCAAGACATCCTCAAAAAACTCAGCAACCCAAGACAAGCGAAATCGGTGCTCAAACACGCCAGTGTTGAGCAGCTTGAGCGCGTCTTAACTGTCCTTACCGAGTTCAAAGAAGAGAAAGATATCGAAGCCCAAATTCAAGCCGAGCAGGAGCAGAAAGAGCAGCAAGAGCTTGAAGCGATGCGCGAGCAAATCATGAGTAAGGGGATTAACTTCGACAAGTTATGCGAACTGATGACGCCGAAAAAGAAACCACGTAAAGCCCGAAACACTCATACCGACACGCAGTCTTAATCCTTCTTTTCTGCCCTTCTGCTTTCCCAAACGCACGCTCACAGCTTCCCCCCTCATTGTGCCATTTCAATCCCCTAGGATTGTTAAATAGCTCAATGACGAACACACAACATGACCATCCTTGAGGATGGGATGTGTTGACCTTTCGTGAACGTCTCGTGTCAATTTTCCTTTCAAATTTCAATCCCAAAGGATTGTTAAAGAGAAAGGTAAATTCGATGCACGAGGAGTGAGCGCTAAAAAAAGCCCGTCAGCAAAAACGCGAAATGGGTCGCCGCCAAAGTGTGGATTCCGGCGTTCCACGCCCCACTTTGGCAAGACACATTGAGCGAAACAGCGCGGGCTTTTTTGCTACGAGATGAGACTCAAGCTGCGCTTGAAAGCGAGTCCGTAGCCCTAGCTTCAAAAACATTCAATCGCGCAAGCGCCCCCTCTGCGGGGCTTGATTGATAATGATTTTTGGAGTGCGAAAGATGCACATCGAGAGCATCTGAGACACTTTTCGCCCCAGCGAAAATGACTCAGACGGGGGAGCCGAAACAAACGCCCGCCCCAGCGAATAGGCGAGACCTCCCCAGAGGTCGGTTTGTTTTGGGGGCTTGCCCCCGAAAACCGTTGAGTAGGCGAGACCAAGCTCGTCTGGGTAGCGGAAAACGAGAATTTTGAGCAAGCAAGGTACGCAGCGGCCAAAAGGCGACATTTTCCACTTTCAGAGGGGCTTGGTCTCGCGTAGCGAGGCGGTTTTCGGCTTCTTTTGACTTTAGATTAGAAAGCAAAGCGTGAGGACGTTCAGGACGAGGGCATTGTTTTCTAATCCATTGAAAAAGCGCAGCTTTTGAGATGATTATCCCTTTCGGGATAACCCCATGCCTTGGAGCGTTCAGCGTAAAGGTTTGGGCATCCATCGGCTACTCATATCGGCTACACCCTGTAGCCGATATGAGTAGCCGATAACTGTAGCCGATGATATTCAACTAAGGAGCATCAATATCATGTTTGATATGATCATCAATCCCATTTTAGATCTGTCTTTACTGGCACTCTCTCAACTGTATTTGCTGACGTTTTACTATGCCAGCGTACTCAGTTTTCTCTCCGGTTTGATCTCCCCAACGATCTACTTTGATAAACCGGAAAAAAACGAAAAAGGATCCCTATTGCGACGCCTGTTTATCTTCGTTGCGATCTTACTTTTTTTGCTTGGGACACTCGCCAACGTCACCATCCCAACACTGATTGCTGTGGTGCAAACCGCCAGCTACGTACCCGTTTCAGAATTGGTGTATCCGTTTATCTCGTACTTCTATATTCCGCTGTTCTTCGTTGGTGCGGGCACCCACATTGCCATTCGCCGAGTCGCGACACCACATCTGAACCAGCTTAAATCTAAGTTCACCAAACGCACGCAAATGGCGCGTGATGAACGCACCGACGTGCGCACGGTAAAACACTTTTTACCGGAAACGCTGGCGTACGATCCCGAAGACTACATTGATCTAAATAAAGGTGTGTTTGTCGGATTGGATCGCGTACATAAACCGCAATACATCCCACTGGCTGACTTCCAAAAACAGCACGCGGACATCATCGGCACCACGGGTGCCGGTAAAGGGGTCGCCTCAGGATTGATCTTGTATCAACTCATCCTTGCTGATGAAGGCGTGTTTGTGATGGACCCTAAAAATGATGAATGGGCACCGCATTTGATGAAGTACGCCTGTGAAAAAGCGGGCAAACCTTTCTACCTGATTGACCTGAATAAAAAAGTGCCTCAACTCGATCTCTTAGCGGATGCAACGCCGGAACAAATCGAAGAGATAATGGTGGCTGGATTCAGCCTTGCCGAGAAAGGCGACGTGGCTGATTTCTATCGTATCGACGACAGAAAAGCGGCCAGAGAAGCCCCAATGAAGGCAACGGAAGAAGAGCGTCAGTCATTCAAAGGACTGTTCCGTTCACTCTATGTTCAAGGTCTTGAAGACACCATCAAAGCGTTCTATGGCAAACTCGAAGAACTCTCGTTAGTCGAGTCCATTAATGCGGTTGGTGGCATGCGACTGCAAGATGTGTTCGACCATGGCGGCTGTTGTTACGTCATTGGCTCAATGCGTAATTCGAAGATATTGATCACGCAGAAGATGATCTTAATCCGTTTATTTCAGCTTGCTGAAATGCGCGACCGTGTGGCGGGTAAGCCGCGTCCCATTGCCATCTTCTTGGATGAATTGAAATACCACATTTCAAAACCAGCGATGGAAGGTTTGGGCGCCGCACGCGACAAAGGCGTGCACATGCTTCTTGCCCACCAATCGATTGCCGATTTAAAAGACTGTCCGGCCGATCTTAACGGTGATGCCGTGGTAGGTGCAGTGGTCGAGAACACCAAGTTCAAATTGGTGTATCGCTTACAAGATCCCGACACCGCCGAATGGGTGTCTAAAATGTCCGGCACCATCTTAGTGGATGACGAGACTCGCTATGTCGAATCCAGCAAAACGCTCAATGAAGTGGTCGATGATAAACGCAACATCAGAATGGCCGAGAGACAATATGTCGATACCAACATGTTGCTCAACCTGCCCAACTTTGTGAGCTATATCTTCACAATGAATGACGTTCCCAAGCCATCCTTGATTGCTCCGATCAAAGTACAAAAACAAACCCTCGTCACGTTTGATGAAACGCAAGCTCATACCGCCAGTGACGATGAAAAAGTCGAAGAACACAATGAAGCGCCAGCTTCTAAAAAGCGCCAAGATATCGGAGAAGAGAACAACATTGAAGTTGAAACAGCGTCGCTCTCAGAAACAGAAACTCTCGACACTAATGAAGAATTTGATCTGGATGCGGTCACTCCTCTGCCCCCTAACAAGAACCCGACAGAGGCAATTCAATCACAAAAGGAAATAGAGGCAGCAGTTAAAACGTTAGAACAACAAATCGAAGGACTCAAAAAATGATAGTCAACACCAGACAATGGCACTCATGGCTTCGCTACATCAAACGAAAAATATTTCTCGGTTCACAACAAGAAGAAAAACGTGTCACGGTGCCCACAACCATTTTGGGTAACAGCCAAGAGTATGCATTAGAAGATATTGAACTGATGGGGATACCGATTGTTGTCCACCCAATGGACGACAACTGGACGCCAAACAAGAAACCTCAACCTAAACAGGAGGCATTATCCAATGGAACTACGCACTAAACGACTGCTGTCTCTCTGGGATCATAAAACCTACACCAATCGAGCCCGTCCATTAGATAAACCTATTGACGGGCTTTTTGTTTATCAAAGTCTTTTTTCTGTGGAAGCCTTCGCATCACGACCCGCTCAAAACGTGACAACACAACTGGCGAAGGTCACTGCCGAAAGTTTGTTAGAAAAAATACGATCACTACGTGACGACATCAATCAACGACACCGAAACTTCATTAATAACATCGGCGAACTCGACATCAACACACACTCCACTCAAGCGTTCCAAGAGGCAGAAACAGAACAACGGTTATACACACCTGGCAGTGTCATGCTCATGAAAGTATTTATGGCCGCAGACCGTTATTTCGACACGCTTTACAAGGCAAGATTGAACGGCGAGCTCACCGAAACAGAATACGATCGACGACGCAATAAAATGGCGAAACAGATCACTCGAAACCTCAACCAAGTGAATGTTACCTGTCTTTCTTTTCATAAAGTGCGCAAAGAAGCGGAGGCTTCAATATGAGCCAATTGATCACCTCAAAGGCTGACCGCTACCAAAGACATTATGAAAAAATGGCGACTGTGATCCAATTCCTTAAAGAAGAGTCATACACAAACTTCGAAATTTTAATGCTGCTACTGGAGTACAAGGACAAAAATCCCTTATATCGGTTGCTCAATAAACTGGTAGGCCTTGGCTATATCCACAAACATGAGTTTGAATTTCAAACCGGTAAAATTTCAATCTGGGGGATCACCGATTTAGGACTGATACAAAACATTCAGAACATCAACGAAGATTTTCGTGCGTTCGATCCTTACCGCGTAAAATTCGGTACGCTGGAGCACAAGCTCATGAATCAAAAAGCACAGATTTATTTGCAGCGGAATGGCTGGACGAACTGGCGTAACGCCGATCAATATTCGTTTCGAAAAGAATATGATGTCGAACATCGCCCAGATGCCACCATCACAGCACCTAACGGATTTACCATCGCCATTGAAACAGAGCGCACTCTAAAAACGGTCTCTCGTTATCGCTCAAACCTTAAAAGCCACATTCTCGCGCAAAAGAAAAAATACTGGAGCGCGGTGTTTTATGTGGTGCTCAATGACGACATTCGCCAGCTATTAATCAAGCGCTTTGACCGCATTGAATACATTCCTTTCAGCGAATCCAAACATCCGTTTGAACATTACCGTTCAAAGCTCGTGCGTATCTTCACGCTCGACGAACTCAAAACCCTCACTCTTCAATAATTTCATCACTCTCGCCTCCCTATCGATGCGTCGCATCGAGGGACACTGACATCTGGAGAAAACATCATGCGCGTATTTATTGCAGAAAAGCCGTCGTTGGCGGCTGCCATCTTTAAAGGTCTCGGCGGTGACGTCAACACCGAGAAAAAAGACGGATACTATCAACATGGCCAAGAGGTGGTGACGTGGTGCGTCGGTCACTTACTTGCCCTGTGCGACCCAGAAGATTACAACATTGAACATAAAAAATGGGCCTTGTCGTACCTACCTTTGAGCACACACTACCCGCCAAGAATGAAGCCGCGCCAGGGCGCTGCGAAGCAGCTCAAAGTCGTGCTGAGCTGGATAGACAAAGCAGACCGTATTGTTCACGCAGGCGACCCCGACCCGGAAGGCTGTTTGTTGGTCGATGAGGTGCTGACCTATGCAAACAACACCAAGCCAGTGCAACGTGTCTTGATTGCCGATTTGAACGATAAGCCGGTGAAAGCTGCGCTGGCAAACTTACAGCCTAATGAACACTTCCAACCACTGACCCAAAAAGCGTTAGCTCGCGCTATCGCCGACCAAACCTTCGGTTATAACCTGACTCGCGCCTATACCCTTAAAGCGAGAGAGAAAGGTTTTGATGAAGTGCTCAATATTGGCCGAGTCATTACGGCTATGATAGGCATGATTAACGAGCGCACCCTGGCAAACCTCAATCACCAGAAGAGCTTTTACTACGAGTTATTTGGTCACTTTGATATGGGTGGCAACATCATCAAAGGCAAGCTCATTCCTGATGAAGCATTCGAGCTTGATGACAAAGGTCGTATGATTTCGTCACTGGAAGTCGCCGCGACCAAAGAAGCGGACACTGGAGCAAATGCGCATATCTCCAGCATTGAGCAAAAAACGGAACACCGCCAACCACCAATGCCATTCAACCTGTCAAAGCTACAAATTGAAGCGTCAAAGCGATGGGGCTATAAACCGAAAGACGTGCTAGATACTTTGCAAGGGCTGTATGAGAAGCATAAGCTGCTGACCTATCCGCGCAGTGATAACCAGTACCTTTCCGATGCACATCTGGAGAACCGCTCCGGTATCTTTGCGGCCATAACAGGGACACTGTCACATCTTGATACCGCCATTGAACACGCCGCGACGACCTCCAGTCACAAAGCCTTTAATGCCAGCAAAATCGAAGCGCACCACGCGATTGTACCTACCGAGAAAAGCGGCGCGGGTATCGAACTTAACGAGCGTGAGCGCAACCTGTATGAATTGGTGGCCAAACGCTTTATTGCGTTGTTCTACCCTGGCTCCGTACGCGACAAAGTGGCGCTTGATGTGGATTGCACCGGTCGCTGCTACCGTGCCACCCAAACCACACTCAGCAAACAAGGGTGGGAAGTGCTGTTTAAAGGTGAACATCAAGACGAACCAAATCAAAACGCCCTAGATCTCACCTCGATGGTCAAAGGTACGCAAGGCTCGTGTACACAAGTGGATATGGAGCAGCGTGAAACCAAACCACCAAAATACTTTGATGACGCCAGCTTACTCAAAGCCATGACCCAAGCGGCCAAGTTCATTAAAGATCCAGAACTGCGCAAAACACTGGAGGCGAAAGACAAAGACACGGCCGGGGAAAACGGATCCATCGGGACAGAAGCCACGCGAAGCGGCCATATTGAAAAGGTGGGTAAGCTGACACACCTTGTTCGCTTAGGCAAAGAGAAAGGCTACAAGAGCCCGGTCTACAAAACGACGGAAGCGGGACAAGAGTTCTGCGCCCTCCTCCCTGATGAGATTGTACGGCCAGACATTTCCGCTATTTGGGAGGGCAGCTTAGATAAGATTTCGAAGCAGCAGCTCAATATTGAATCGTTCTTAAGTGACGTAAACAAGTATATCCATCTCCAAGTCGAGCACGTCAAAACACACGGTGTGCCTTTCGTGAAGCGCAGCGGCGTGACTTGCCCAACCTGCCAGCAAGGCACGCTCATTAAACGCCCTGGCAAACATGGACCATTTCATGCCTGCAATCGCTACCCTGACTGTAAGACGACGTTCCCTGACGACAACGGTAAACCAAACTTCAACCCCAAGCCACGCCAGAGTGTTGTGCCAAGCACAGAAGAGTTCTGCAAACAGTGTGGCAATCCGCTTGTGCGAAGACCTGCCAAGAAAGAAGGATCATTTTGGTGGGGATGCAGTGGCTTTCCGAAATGTAAGGTGCGCTATTTTGACCAAAACGGCAAACCTGACCGTGATCGAGGCGAACTCTAACACTGAACAAACATCACAGCGCGTGATGATGTTAACCTTCCTTCAAAGTGCTGATTTATCTTCGCACCATGGAAGGTGCTAAGATAAATGCACCACCTCCCCATCCAGTACGATAGAGCGTTATCCAAATGCGAGACAATCACGATCCTTGGGTGTGCTTAGAAGATGATGAAGATGACTATGTCCTCGAACGATTTGAGTTGCGAGTTCACGGTCGTAAACCACTCGTTCTCAATCACCCCTCGTTTTCCAAACTCATGTTCGTCACCCAGCAGTATCTCCACACGTCACAGGAAACCACCAAGCGAATATTAAGAGCCACCATCTTAGAAAGTGCAGAGCCCTTCACGGCGGATGAACACTGCCGATTGGTCTCTGCACTCGAAAGGCACTTAGCTGACGTCCATGAATGAAAAAACCCGATAACATGATGATGTTATCGGGCAATTTAGTTAAGCGGCTTTTAAACAGATATCTTGTTCAACTAACGCTTTTAGGTATTGATGTGCTTTACTGGCCTGTGCTGCGGCTTTAAAAATATAACGTTTATCATTTTTTAAAACTTCCAACCAACTCGCAATATAAGATTCATGTTGCACCTTTCCAATGAAACCAAAATCAGCCATTAGAAACGCGGCTCCTAGCTCTGCTATCAACTCTTCAAACGCATAATCTTTGCTACCAAACTTGCCTTTGTTATCTCTATCTAAACGAGTCGAATGACCCGTCCAGTGCGTTAACTCGTGCATAATGGTGGCGTACAGATCGTCCGTAGAATGAAATCGCTGACGCTCGGGGATCACAACTTCATCGGTCGATGGTCGATAGAACGCCTTTTGACCACTGTAGCTGATTTTCGCCCCCAAACTGTCAATAAAACACTCCACTTCATCGACTAATGTGACGTCGTCACGAACAACATTTTCTATGTTATTTTCGCTATCAATGCCATCAATTTGATCGAGGTTGAACACCACATAGGTTTTCAACATAGAGTAGGTGTCATTTTCATCCTTCAGGTCTTTGCTCTTTTTCTCTACTTGTTTGTAAAAGAAAATATGCGTCCCTTTCTCTCCTTTTCTAACTTGGCCACCAAGCGATTTCGCTTGCTTGAAAGTCAACCATTGTGAAGAAGAGAAACGATTCATTTGAGCACTCATCCAAAGCAGCATGATGTTCATGCCTTGATACTCTTTACCGGTATCAAAATTACTCGGAATGCCTGATGATTGAGTCATATCCCAAGGACAAGACCAGGGCTTTATGCCCTGCTCTAACGCTTCAATGATTTGATTAGTAACATCCTGGTAAAAGTCTCTGTTTGTTTTTTTTGTAGCCATGTCGCTACTCCTTGAATTAGTAAATTGATAAAAATTTGCTAATTCGGCTGGCTGCGGCCAGTCGAACTGGCGTTGCCTGCGGAGTAGTACCGCTGTAGTGATTGGTTGTAGCTCTTTAACGATAAGTCGTTAAAGAGCTGTTTGTTGTCTCTTCATATTGTTGTGTTTATTTAGAGGCAAGCTTGTGTTCATAGGCTTGCATTTCTAACTCGATATCGATGGCGAACTCTAGAACATCGGCACAAACGGACATCAGATAAGACCGCTTGTTAACCGACGCTCCTTTTAAAGCAGGAAAACGTTCTTCTGCTTCACACGCTCTCTTATACATTTTTTCCAAGATTTCATAGGCTATCTGCTTATTTAATCCCACGTAATTTTTCATACGTTCAAAGCTTAGAAATACAGAAGCAAGAGAATCTGCTTCAGTTTGCATTTGAGCATCGAAAATCGTTAACGCTAAGTGTTGGTCAGACATAGTAGTACCTCTTCAGAATAGGTTAAGTTGCTTATTCTTCTGGCGCTGCCAGTGAACTGGCAACGCGCGGGGTATCCGCTATTAGTAAGTATTAATGAGTACGTGAGCTCTAACATGAGCTCACGCTAGAATAGGATTGAACACCTTGCTTGATGCCCTCCCAAATATCACGCCATACAGGGAGTGACGAACCACATTTCAAACAGTTAAGGACCACACTGCCATCAGTACCAATCATTATATGATTGTGCGTGGTGGTAGGACATCGAAAGCATGGGTATAAACCCGCGAAGCTAAATCCGACCCTAGAAAGAGAGTTAAGATCAAGGACTACCCCCTCTTCATGTAAAGGACTGAGTGTTAAAATCCATTCTTTGTTAACGCTGCACCAGGCGTACAAACGCCTCTCTTCTGTCAGTGACAAATAACACTTTCGCGTTAAATGATAGTGGGTAGCCACTCTGGAAGGTGCGTTCTCATAGATTTCTTTGGTATTCACGATAGCATCAAGTTTTAACATTAGACTTCTCCAATAAAGTAAAAAAAGAGAAGCCCCACAGGACTTCTCCTGTGGTAAAGCGTTAAAACGCTTCAATGGTTTCGATAGGGCTTAGACCATTAGTCAATCACGAGAGCAATGTTCTCCCACTCTGCGTGTTCCCTAGCATAGTCCATCAGCAAAACTTGATGCTCACTGAGGCTTTCCAGCTCCACGTTGTTGCCATGGTGATAAGCGGATATCGCGCAATTGGACAGCATGATTAACCAGATACAAATACCAGCCGCCTCTTTAGAAAGCGATGCCGACGCACAGTTGTAAGCGTTATTGACAGCGACAGACTCACCCATTTCTGGATAAGCAAACTTCCCGCCATTGTCGAGCGTCACAAACTCCCAGTAACCACCTGAATAATCGGTTATAAACCGATCAGAAAAGTGATACACAGCTTGCTCTAAGTATTGGTAGTTTGCGGTAATTGATGGATAAAATCTGAAGCGTTCCTGAGCCGGAACAATCGATGAAGTAATCATGAAGATCACCTTTGAATTGATGGATTGATAATAAGAAAAGCTATCAATCATAATCTTGGGCTGGCACCACTCGATTATGAATGGTAGCACTTGCCAAGATTTACAACGTCTGATGCGTTATGAAACTAGTATATATTAGTTTAAAAAAGCCCGTCAATCGCTGACGAGCTTTTGTTATACAAATAGGTCAATCCACCTCTGAATTAAAGCTCATTAAGTAAAAGCCGCCCCTCACATCATCAGGTAAGGTGTTTAATTCACAACCTTAAGATTTTCATACAGATCAGGTAACACGTGTTCATGTTCGAGGAGTTTTTCTAAGCGTTCTTCAAATGGCTCTGGTCTTTTATCGACAAAAAAGTACGTTTTTGATTCCGGTCGATGGAAGCTCTTGCCGGTTATTACCGCGCTCTTTCCGTTGTCCATAAAGTTAAACACTTGAGCGAAGAAATAATTATTATCCCTTTCTGAGTTGAGGTGTACTTTCCCTGTGGGTTGGACGGTGATAGGAAAGACGTCATAGCCACCTTTACGCTTGTTGTTTTCGCAATATAAGTAGAGAAGCAAGCCTGTTTTGCGCTCTAAGAACCCTAAATTCTCGAAACGGCAGGCTGCCAGTCGTCCAAAAAACCAAGTGTAAACAAGGCCACACTTTCGATCGAAGTATATATGCGCAGGCTTCGGAGACTTGATAAAAAACACCGTAAAGAACAAGGTTAGTGACAGTATCACGCTAGTGATAACAAAATCTGAAATAAACGATTTTTGTTGTGATTCTCTGCCATAAGTAAAAATAGCTTTGCGATAGCTTAATATTGAGTAGTTACCATTTCTATCAAATATTGTTCTGTAGTATTGGTACCTATTTTCGTGAAATTCATCAAAGAGTTCACCATTTGCTCTTTTTTCTTCGTAGCTAGCTAATACTTTTCTTCCGTATGATATTGATTCCGAGCTTGGTAATAAATCGCTTATAAAACCACATGACAAAATCCACAATCCTACAACCAAAGGTAAAAGGTAGGCAAATCGTAAACCGTGCCTTGCATCACGCACAGTGAGGACGTCATCGGTTACCGTCATAAAAGGCTCTAACGGATCATGAGCGGGCTTTATCGGCTTAAATTGGGAAGCAAAGGTCTCTCGCCATTTACTGAGCCTTTGTGGGTATT